>JBBDTT010000158.1:0-5756 GCA_040904285.1 Actinomycetota bacterium | reverse complement strand
CCGCGTCCGGGTGACCCGCGCGGTGGGCTCGTCCTCGTCGAGCTCACCGGCCTCGCCGGCCCCGCCCGCGGCGGGGATCGCCCGGGCCATCTTCCACAGCCGGACCCGGCCCAGCCCCTTCAGGACCCGGGGCCGGAGCGGCCGCCACACGTAGTCCTCGGTCTCGGACGCGACGAGCGCATCGCGCACGCTCTCGGAGACGACGACGGTCCCGGGCCGGGCCACGGACACGATGCGGCTGGCCAGGTTCACGGTCAGACCGAGGTAGTCGCCCTCACGGGGCAGGACGTCGCCGGCGGCCAGGCCCACGCTCACGTCGGGGAGGTCCTCGGCCGCGGCGTGGGCCTCGGCCAACCGCAGGCCGATCTCGGCCGCGGCCCCGGCCTCGTCCACGACGAACATCACCTCGTCGCCGATCCACTTCACGACCCGTCCGCCGCACGCCGCGACCGTGTCGTAGGCCAGGCCCTCGAACCGCTCGACGATCCGTCCGAGCTCGCGGTCCTCGAGCTGCTGGCTGAGGGCGGTGAACCCCGCCATGTCGACGAAGCCCACCACCAGGGCGACCCGCGCCTCGCCGCCGCTCTCCAGCGCGGCGACGGTGTGCCGGCGGGCGGCGTCGGCCAGGTGCCGGCGCCAGGTGTAGATGAGGAAGTCCTCGAGGGTGGGCAGGAGCTGGGTTGCCATGCGGGTCAGGTTGACCGCGATCTGCTCCTCGGAGGCCCCGGCGTCGCGCATCGAGGCCTCGAGGGTGTCGCGCAGCGTGCCGATCTGGGCCTCGGCCACGCGGGCCAGCGACAGGCCCATGACCCGGGTGACCTGCAGGGCGTCCTCGGGGTGGGAGACGCCCTGGGCGATCATCGCCCCGGCCGCCGCGAGCATCCGGGCGTCGGCCTCGGTGAACACCCGCTGGTCCTCGGCGACGTCGGGGAAGCCGAGGGCCCGCCAGAACCGGTCGGCCAGGTCCTGCTCGACCCCGGCCATCCGGGCGACGTCGGCCGCGGTGTAGCGCTGCTCGCCGCCGATGATGATCCGCTCCGACGCCAGGAGCTGAAGCGGGACGAAGCCCTGGCCGGCGGCCGCGCGGATCTCGGCTTCGGGGATCCCCTGCTCGCGGAGGAACGCGATCAGCTGGTCGACGGGCCCCGCGCCGTCGCCGCCCACCCGGACCCTCAGGCGCGGATCGCGAGCGTCAGGACCACGATGTAGTGGCACACACCCGCCGAGACGACCATCGAGTGCCAGATCTCGTGGTACCCGAACACCGCCGGCCTCGGGTTGGGCCTGCGCAGGGCCAGGATGAGCGCCCCGCCCGTGTAGAGGAGCCCGCCGACGAGGATCAGCACGAACTGGACCGGGCTCAGCGCGCGGATGAACTGCGGGAAGGCGGCCGCCGCGGCCCACCCGAGCCCGATGTACAGGATCCCGCTGATGACGTGGGCCCCCTCAGCGCGCCAGAGCTTCACGGCGATCCCGACGGCCGCGCCGGCCCAGATCACCGCCAGCGTCACGACGCCGAACGCACCCTTCAGGACCAGCACGGCGAACGGGGTGTAGGTGCCTGCGATGAGGATGAAGATCATCGAGTGGTCGAGCCGGCGCATCCACGCCAGCCACCTGGCCGACCACCGGCCCAGGTGGTAGGCGGCGCTCGAGCCGTACAGCCCGATCAGGCTGAACGCGTAGATGGCGGAGGCCACCCTCGCCGCCGGTGAGCGGGCCAGGGCGACCAGCGTCAGCCCGGCCGGGATCGAGACGATGAACGCCACCTGGTGCAGGCGTCCCCGCATCCGGGGTTTGAGGGCGGCTTCCGGCGTAGTGTCGTCGGGCACGTCACCAGTATCTTCCCCCATCCCCAGCAGCGTCAGCCGAGGAGGCGAGAACGCGTTGCCGGACCTCGTACCCCCCGGCCGGGCCCACCAGGACTTCTGGTGGTCGCTCGGGCGAGCCCTGATCGGGCCGTTCATGTGGCTGCTCTTCCGTTTCCGCGTCGTGGGCCTGGCCAACCTGCCGGCCGAGGGCGGCGGTGTCGTGGCCTCGAACCACGTCAGCGTGTTCGACCCGGTCGTGCTCGGACTCCTCGCGGCCCGGCGCGGGCGAACGGTCCGGTTCATCGGCGCCGTCGAGAACTTCCGGATCCCGGTGATCGGGTGGGGGCTGCGCAAAATCCGCCAGATCCCGATCGTGCGCGGGGGGCAAGACCTCGCCGCCCTCGAGGACGCGGCGCGGATCGTCCGGTCCGGCGCCCTGGCCGGCATCTACCCCGAAGGTAGCGTCGGACCGGGCCCGCTCATGCGGGGCCGCAGCGGGGCCGCCCGGCTCGCGCTGGCCTCGGGCGGCGCCCTGGTGCCGGTGGGGATCTGGGGGACGAACGCGCGATGGAGCAAGCGCGGCCTCTCCCTTCGCCCGCCGTGGCGGCCGACGGTGGCCGTCTGCATCGGCGCGCCGATCGCGGCCGAGGGTGACCCCGAGTCCACCGAGGACGTCCAGCGAATGACCGACCGGCTCATGGCCGAGATCGGCCGCCAGGTCATGGCCGCCCGGGCCATCGCCCGCCATCCCTGACGCGGCCTACAGGTTCGTGTACAGCAGGTGGTTGTTGACGCTGCTCGAGGACGTGACGATCCCCCTCGTCGTCAGGTTGTAGAGCGCCGTTCGAACGCTCGCCGGAGAGGCCCCCGGGCTCGACTGCAGGTACAGGGCCGCGACCCCCGCCACGTGCGGCGTGGCCATCGAGGTGCCGCTGATCGTCCTCGTCGCGGTGTCGCTCGAGTACCACGCCGAGGTGATGCTCACGCCGGGCGCGAACCAGTCGACGCAGTTCCCGTAGTTCGCCCACGAGGCCTTGCGGTCCGTGGAGTCCGTGGCGCTGATCGTCATCGCCTCACCGACCCGGGCCGGGGAGTAGTTGCAGGCGTTGGCCTGGAACCCCAGGATGTTGCCGTTGCCCGCGGCGACGGCGTACGCCACCCCGTCGTTGATCGAGTTGCGAACCGCCGTGTCGAGCGCGCTGCTCGCGCCGCCGCCCAGGCTCATGTTCGCCACGGCGGGAGCACCGGCCGCGTGGTTGCCCGTCACCCAGTCGACCCCGGCGATCACGCCCGAGGTCGCGCCGGAGCCGGAGCAGTTCAGCACCCGGACGGCGACGAGCGAGACGGACTTGGCGACCCCGTACGTGGCGCCGCCGACGGTCCCCGCGACGTGCGTCCCGTGGCCGTTGCAGTCGTCGGCGGAGCCCCCGTCGACGGAGTCGAAGCCGGAGACCGCGCGGCCGCCGAACTGCGAGTGCGAGAACCGGATGCCGGTGTCGACGATGTAGGCGGTCACGCCGGCGCCGGTGTTCGTGTACACGAACGAGCCGTTCAGGGGGCGGGCCCGCTGGTCGATGCGGTCGAGGCCCCAGGTCGCCCCGGTCTGCGTGGTCGAGGCCGTCACGACGCCGTCGCGCTCGACGTAGGCCACCGACGGGTCGCGTCCGAGCGCGGCCAGCTGCTGGGCATCGAGCGTGGCCACGTACCCGTTGATCGCGTGCCGGTAGGTGCGCGAGGCCCGCACGCCGTAGCGCTCCAGGTGCTGCGTGGCGGTCCGCGCGGAGCCGCCCGGGGCGCCCTTCAGGATCACGATGTAGCGCTCGGCGCCGGATTCGGCCGCCGGGGCGGCCTGGACGGTGGCGGCCGAGGCGACGACGAGCAGCCCCAGCACGAGGAGCAGCGTCGCGGGCCGCGAGGAGCGGTGCGTTGGAGACACGTCCTTCCCCTTTCGGAGTCGGGCGGGCCGATCCGGAAATCAGGTGGGCGTCCGGGTGGACGGGAGATGTGGGCGCGGACGAGGGCCCTGCCTCCGGGGACGTGTCGGACGAGCGGCCCTCCCAGGTGTCGACGGTGACGTCCGCCTGTACCCCGGACCGGCGGGCCGTAAACCTCCCGAATCTGGTGCAATCCCGGCGTGGAACTGACCGGGGAACGGACCCTGCCCGGGATCCCCGAGGAGAATTACTGGTTCCGCCGGCACGAGGCGGCGTACCGCTTCGCGGCCGGGGAGGTGAGCGGGCGCGTGCTGGAGGTCGGCTGCGGCGAGGGCTACGGCGCGGCCTCGCTGGCCCGCGGCGCGCGCGTGGTGGCGTTCGAGTACGACGGCGCCGCGGCCGCGCACGCCCGGGAGCGATACGGGCTGGAGGTAGCGCTCGCCGACGCCTGCCGGCTCCCGGTTCGCGACCGGGCCGTGGACGCCGTGGTCACACTGCAGGTCCTGGAGCACCTCCACTGTGCGGCGGCGTTCGTGGAGGCCTGCGCACGGGCGCTGCGCGCGGACGGGGTGCTCGTCGTCTCGACGCCGAACCGGCCGACGTTCTCGCCCGGCGGGACGCTGAACCCCTTCCACGTCCACGAGTACGACGCGCGCGAGCTGGCCGGGCTCCTCGGGACGGCGTTCGGCGAGGTTCGGTTGCTGGGCCTGCGCCACCGCGACGAGCTCCTGGAGCGCGAGCGGGCGGCCGGGGGCTCGCTCCCCGGCCAGCTGATGCGCTCCGGGTACGACGGCCTGAGCGAGGCCGCGCGGCGGCTGGTCCGCCGGATCCGCGCGGAGGACTTCGAGATCGACGGCCGCGACGTGGAGCGGTCGCTCGACCTGGTGGCGGTGTGCCGCCGGTGAGCTCGGCGCTCTGTCTGGTCCTGCACGCGCACCAACCCTACGTCCGCCGGCACGGGTCGTGGCCGTGCGGCGAGGACTGGTATCACCAGGCGGCGACCGAGGCCTACCTCCCGCTCGCGGAGGCCTTCACGCGCCTGGCCGACGACGGCCACTCCGGGTTCGCCACCGTGTCGTTCACGCCCGTGCTCGCGTCGCAGATGGCCGACCCGTACCTCACGCGCGAGCTCCGGCTCTTCCTCGGCCGGACCATGCTCCGCGCCGAGCGCCAGGTCGCGAACTACCGGGGCCCGTGGCGCGACGAGCTCGTCTCGCTGGCGGCCGGGACGCACGTCGAGGCCGGCGCGCTCGAGGCGCGCCTGGGGAGCGAGTGGGCCTCCGGGACGCACGTGCCGTGGCGGGCCCTGGCCGAGGCCGGCGCCGTCGAGACGTGGACGTCGGCGCCCACCCACGCGTTCCTCCCCGGCCTGCGCGACGACGCGCTGGAGGCGGCCGGGTGGCGGGCGGCGGCGAAGGAGCATCAGCGGGTTTTCGGGGTCCGCCCGGCGGGCGCGTGGCTGCCGGAGTGCGGCTACCGGCCGGGGCTCGAGGCCGGGCCCGCCGCCGCGGGGCTCGGGACGATCCTGGTGGACGAGCCGGCCCTGGGCCACGAGGGGGATCCCCTGCGCGCCGTTCGGACCTCGGGGGTCCGGGCCGTGGTCCGCGCCCGGGCCCGCTCGCTCCTGGTCTCGGGGCCGGGCGGGTACCCGGGGGGCGCCGCGTATCGGGACTTCCACCACTACGACGAGGAGGCCGGATTCAAGTCGTTCGCCGTGACGCGCCCGGCCGGTGAGGGCGGACCGAAGTCCCCCTACGACCCCGCGGCCGGCGCCGCGGCGGCCCGGGACGACGCGCGGAGCTTCGTCCGGGCGGTGCGGGAAGCGCTGGCCTCCCATCGGTCGCGGACCGGCCGCGACGGGCTCCTGGTCGCGGCGTTCGACCTGGAGCTGTTCGGCCACTGGTGGTTCGAGGGCCCCGCGTTCCTGGAGGCGGTCATCCGCGAGCTGTCCGCAGGAGGCGACGTCCGGCCCCTCACGGTGTCGGAGGCGCTCGCGGCCGTGCCGGCCGGG
>JBBDTT010000157.1:2606-5809 GCA_040904285.1 Actinomycetota bacterium | reverse complement strand
AGGGTTTACAACATTGCCGAGGCGCGGTACATTGCAGAGCGGATCCCGGGCGCGGAGCTGGTGGAGCTGCCCGGCGAGGATCACGGCTGGTGGGTTCGCCCGGAGCCCATTGCACGCGAAGTCGAGCGGTTCTTGCGCGGCATCTGGGACCGCAGTGAGTGGGACGTGGTCGACCTTGACCGGGTGCTGGCGACCGTCCTGTTCACAGACATCGTCGGGTCGACGGCGAGGGTGGCCGAGCTGGGCGACCGTCGCTGGAAGGATCTCCTCCAGCAGCACCATGCCCTGATCCGCCGGCACCTGGTCCGGTTCTCCGGTCGCGAGATCGATACCGCGGGGGATGGCTTCTTCGCCAGCTTCGACGGCCCCGCCCGGGCGATCCGCTGCGCGTGCGCGATCCGCGACGCGATGCCCGAGCTCGGCCTCCAGATCCGCGCCGGCCTCCACACCGGCGAGTGCGAGGTGGTGGACGGCAAGGTCGGCGGCATCGCCGTCCACATCGGCGCGCGGGTCGCCCACGAAGCGGCGCCGGGCGAGGTCCTGGTATCGAGCACGGTGAAGGACCTCGTAGCCGGCTCCGGCATCCGCTTCGAGGAGCGAGGCGCAACAGAGCTCAAAGGCGTCCCCGGCACCTGGGCAACCTTCTCGGTCGCCGGCACGTAGCGCTCGCGTGGGGGAGCCTGCGCCTAGCTCCCGCAGGTCAGCCGGCCGCCGAGCCACTGCCTGACCTCGCGGATCTCGGCGAGGTTGCGGGCGTTGGTCAGCTGGGCGCGAAGGTCCTCCTTCGCGGCTTCGCTCAGGCTCCACCCGAGCGGCGCCTCGATGCCGGGGTGCGCCAGCGGCACCAGGTGGGCGAACCGATCGACCAGCGGCGTCCCGTCCAGGCGCGCGTCGCCGGCGAACTTCCGAGCGAACGTGAACGCGGCGGCGGCCTTGGCCCGGTTCGTGCGCGCCGCGCGCGCGGCGATCGTCAGGGCGGACAGCGGGGCGATCAGCTCGTTGGGCGCGGTCGTCTTCGGCAGGACGGGCGGCTGCAGGTACAGGTTGTCGATCTGCACGAAGAACGGGACCACGCACGCGGCGTTCGTCCGCTCGTTGTGCTCGGCGATCAGGTTGGCCAGCCGCGGCCACAGCCCCATCACCGTCTCCGCGCCCGACAGCTCGATGTAGCCGCCGTCGACCACGAAGCTCGCGCCCGTCTTCCCCTCGCGGGAGCAGGCGTCGAGCCGGCCGGTGGGTGAGGCGCCGGGGAACCTCGCGGACAGCCCGACCGCCGTCGAGATCGCGACGTCCTCGTCCGAGCACAGGTAGTCCAGCAGGTCGGTCGCGCCGGGAAGCACCGCGTCGTTCGTCTCGCCCACGCCATCCGGGGAGGGGAACGGCTCCCCGAACGGCTCGAGCGACTGGCAGCCCCCGATGGCCTGCTCCGATCCCACCTCCCGGCCGGCGGGGAGCGACAGTCGCAGGACCGAGGTGTTCACCAGGCACCCGTCGCGCACGCTCGTCCCGTTCAGCAGCAGCAATGGCAGCGACGGCGAGCGGAGCTGCATCCCCAGGAACCCCTCCGCGAACGGGCTCCTCGCAGAGCCGGATCCCCACGAGCGCTCCCACGTCCGCTCCAGGACCTCGGCCCGGTCCATCGCGTCGTAGCCGAGGAACAGCCGCGGCCCCTCGATGAACAGACCCCACGCGAAGGGCGCGGACAGGTAGTCCTCGCCCATCCACTCGTCGATCCAGTCTTCGGACGCCGGTCGTCCGTCCATCCGGCTGCGGAGCTCCGTCACGTACTCGGCCAGCCCGAGGCTCCCGCCCGACACGCCGCTCCCGAGGAACATCCGGTTCGCTCGCCGCTCGCCGAGCGGTTCGTCCCCGCACGCCGCCAGCACCGGTGACGGCTCGAACAGGCAATCGACGACGAGCCCCGTCCACGTTGCGGCCCGGATCCCGCCACCGGCCGCCGCGACCAGCACCAGCGGAACGGCCTCCCGGGGCTGTCCGGGCGGTGGCTGCGGAACTACCCCGATGCTCAGCGCACCGTTCGACGAAGCCCACCGGAGGAACGCCTCCTCCAGGGTCAACCCACGGGGCACCGAAGACGAAGCAGAACCCGACGCCGGCTGCGTCCGCACCGTCAGGTGATCGAGCCCGTTCACCCGCCCCGCGACCAGGGCCCACACCACCAACAGCGTCAGCACCGGCACGCGCCGGAACCGCAACACCCGCAGCGCCCGAGGCACGCCGAACCGCTCCGAGAACCACTCGCTCAGGACCGTCAGCCCGCCGGTCACCAGCGCCAACGCCACGCCGAACGCCGCGAGGATCCCCAGCGCCCCGAACACCGGCGGCACGGTGAACGGCCGGGCCAGGATCATCACCCACAACGCGACGACCGGCCCGAGCGCGGCAACCACAACGACCAACAGGAACCCGCGCCACCATCCGAGCCACTCGCCGCCCTCCTCGCGGTCATCCATCCGCCGCAGGACCCAGAACAGCGCCAGGGCGAGGACCCCGGCCAGGAGCCCCCACCCCACGCGGCCGAGCTCCTCCCACCGGCGCGCGTAGACCATCGGCCCGATCGTCGCCCGCACGATCGCCAGCCCGAGCGCCGCCACGACCCCCGCCCCGAGCAGCCGCGGCAGCGCGTCTCCCGCCAGCCCCGGGTCGGCGGGGCGGACCCGCTCGCGGGGCACCTCGCCGAGCAGCCACCCGAGGCCAACGACCGCCGCGGCGATCGCCACCGGCACCAGCGCCGGCCCGCTCGAGCCGCCCATCGCGTCCACCACCCGGATCACCGCGAACCCGGCCACCGCCAGGACGCCGAGGACGAACAGCCCCGGGAACCGGTACCGGAGCCGGGGCGGCGGCGGGTGTTCCCGGCGCCACGCGGCGTGCAGGACCATCCGCCGGGAGAACGCCCACGACACCACGCCGAACACGGCGGTGAGCCCGAGGGCGATCGCGAACTTGCCCCGGTCCAGCTTCAGGATCACGTCGGGGATCTGGACCGGCGCCAGGGCCACGCTCGCGAACGCGGCGGCCAGCAGCAGCTGCACCCGCACCAGCCGGAGCACGGTCCCGATCGGCGCCCGCCGGTACAGCGCGTAGCGGAGCCCGAACGTCGCCAGCGGGAGCACGACCATCCCGAGCAGCGCCCACTTCAGCAGGACCATCCCCCGCAACGCCACGATGACGGGGGGGCG
>JBBDTT010000157.1:0-2596 GCA_040904285.1 Actinomycetota bacterium | reverse complement strand
ATGACGGGCCCCCACCCCCCGCCCGGGTCGGCGGGCGACGCGTCCCAGTACGCGCGCAGGACCGACCAGAACAGCCCGTTCTCCAGCCAGCTGACGAAGCCGAGGACCAGCACGCCGAGGAACGCCAGGTCCAGGACGAAGTTCTGGATCAGCGACCGCTGATTCGACACGTGCTCCGCGACGGCGAACGCCTCGTCCTCGTTCGCCCCGCCCAGCAGCGCCCGCGTGCGCACCCCGGCGTGGACCGCCCGCTTCATCTCCGAACGGAACGGCGCGCGCAGCAGCAGGATCGAGGCCGCCGACACGTAGGCCACGACGAACGCCGTGTCCACGATCAGCCGCAGCCCCAGGACGAACCGCGCGTCCGTGAACCCCGGGCCCGCGGCGAGCGCGAACCGCCGCCAGGCGAGTACCACCTCGCCGGACTGGGCCGGGTTCGTCGCCAGCCGGCGCAGCCCGGCCGAGGGCTCCCCGGGCAGGTGCATCCCCCCGACCAGCGCGTCGAGCTCGCGGATCGCGACCAGCGCCAGCAGGCACGCCGCCACGGCGATGCTCAGGTACACGCCCCAGTACCGGGCGTTGGCCAGCCGGTAGTAGACCCGTGCGGCCGGACCGAGGGGGATCCGCCAGCCGGCCCACGAGGCCTCCCGCTGAACGGACGCGGGCTGGAGCGCCATGCCCGGACTCTGCTCCGCCGGCCGGCGGTCGTCAACGGACCGGAACAGTGGGACGAGCCGGAGCCCGGGTCAGATCCGGCTGCGGCGGTAGTGGCGGGCCACCCGGGCCCGGTTGCCGCACGCGGCCGAGCACCACACCTGCCCTGCCCGCCCGCGGAGGTGATACCGCCCGCACCCCGGGGCCCGGCAGACCGCCAGGCGTTCGCGGAGGTCCGTCCCCAGGATCTCGATGGCCGAGCGGGCCACCCCCGCCAGGGCCACCGCGAGGGGGGAGAGCCGCCGTCCGACGACCACACGGCCGCCGTCCGGATCGAGCTCCGGGTACTGCGGCACGCCGGCGGCCCACGCGTTCACCGCCTCGACGTCCGCCGCGCCGAACGGCGCGCTCGCCAGGGAGGCCGCCAGCAGCCGGCGAACCGTGCCCCGCGCCTCCGTCAGCTCCTCGAGGGTCTCCCGGTCGGGCAGGACCGTGGCCAGAGGCCACTCCGTGCTCGGCTCCCGCCAGTTCGCGAGGTCCAGCGCCTCCATGGGCTAACGGTATCTGCCGAACACGGCCGTTACAACCAGGAACTAACGGTAAGAAAGTCTATTACTCGTTAGAACCGGCCGCCTGACCGTTCCCGGCCGCCTGCTCCTCCCGCGCGGCCTGCTCGGCCTCCTCGTCGGCCAGCAGCTCCTGCCGGGACTTGCCGCCCGCGGCCCCACCGTCGCCGCCGCCCTCGGAGGCCCCACCGGAGGAGGCCGGCTCGTGGCTGCCGGCGTCCCCGCTGTCCATGGCCTCGCCGATCTGGTCCTGGGTCTTCTCGTCGTGCTGCTCCGACTCGTCCCGCGGATCCGTCTGGCCCCCGAGCTCGCCCGCGCTCAGCCCGTCCTCGCGGTCCGGCCGCTCGGCCATCGAACCCTCGCGCTCCTGTTCCATGGCTCCTCCCTCGAAAAGGGTCGCGCGATATCGATACCCGCGCCGCGTGGAACAATCCCCCGATGCTCGCCGAGGGAACGCCCGCCGCCGAGTTCACCCTGCCGGACCAGGAGGGCAACCCGGTCTCGCTCTCGGACTTCCGGGGCCGCTGGGTCGTGTTCTGGTGGTTCCCCAAGGCCGCCACCGCGGGCTGAACGATCGAGGGCATGGGGTTCCGTGATCGAGCCCCCGAGTTCGAAGCGCTCGACGCCGTCCTCCTCGGCGCCTCGTTCGACACGCCCGAGGACAACAAGGCGTTCTCCGACAACAACGGCTTCCCGTTCCCCCTGCTCTCCGACGCGGACCGGACGGCCGGCCGCCTCTACGAGACACTCCGGGCGCCCGAGGAACCCGCCCCCGAGTGGGCCAAGCGGCGCACGTTCGTCATCGATCCCGAGGGGACGATCCGCAAGGTGTACCGGGTGAAGGATTCCGGCGCCCACCCCGGCGAGGTCCTCGAGGACCTGTTGGCCCTGCAGGCCGAGGGAGGCTCCCCGTGAGCGTTCATCCGAAGGACTTCGACTACTCCGACCCGACGAAGAACTGCGACCTGGTCATGAAGGGCGGGATCACCAGCGGGGTCGTCTACCCGTGGGCGGTCTGCGAGCTGGCCACCACGTACCGGCTTCGCAACATCGGCGGGACCTCGGCGGGCGCGATCGCCGCCGCCGCGGCCGCGGCGGCCGAGTACGGCCGGCAGGCGCCGGGGGGCGGGTTCGGCCGCCTCGCCGCCCTGCCCGACTGGCTCAAGGCCGGCCGCAACCTTCGGGACCTCTTCCAGCCCGAGCCGGCCACCCGGCCGCTGTTCCGGCTGGTCGCCGCCGGAATGGGCCGGCGGTTCCCCAAGCTGTGGAAGCTGGGCGCCGTGATCGCGGGTTTCCCCGCCCACGTCGTCACCGGCGCCGCACTCGGTGTGGCACTGGTCCTGTTGAGCGTTCGGGCCGGCGGCGTGATCCGGCCG
>JBBDTT010000156.1:0-5850 GCA_040904285.1 Actinomycetota bacterium | reverse complement strand
TTCCAGCCGCTCGAGGCGTTCCCTCCTGCCGAGCGCGACCACTGGGAGGCCTACGTCGTTTCCGGGGGGCCCGTGCCGAGGACCCGCCCCGTCTATCGCCAGCGGATCGCGGTGGACAACCTGGGCCTGCTGGCGCCGATCGAGGCGGAGGATGCCGACATCCGCCTGGTCGACGGTCGCTATTACATCTGTCCCTGGCGCACCCGGATCCGCGTGCTCTCCAGCTTGCTTTCGATGCGCGAGTCCCCCGTGGGGGAGATGGCCGACGTGCTGGTGCCGGAGGCCGACGCCAAGCGCGCGGCCCGAGAGCTATCGAAGCTGCGTCGACGGAACCCGAGTGCGGTGCCGTTCATGATGCAGAGCGCGTGGCACGTGCCGATCCGTTGGTTCGTGCTGGTCAAGGACAAGGAGCGCCGACTGGTGGAGCGTGACGACCGCTTCCATCTCTCGTACGAGACGACGGTGGGCAAGGCGCGGCGCCGCCTCGACTGGGCGCTGGCGGTCGTCAAGCGGACGCAGCTCGAGCCGCTCCAGGACATGCTCACCGAGGTCCAGCTCTGGCTGGCGAACTTCGACCGCCATTCGATCCTCGAACTCGACTACGCCGGCTTGTCCCGGTTGTTCACCTGGGATGAACTCGACGACGATCACAGCGCACGCGACGTCGAGGAAGCGATCGAGGCGCTCGGGGCCAGTGAGATGTCGCGATCGGCGGACCTGTATCAGGCGGTCGCCGGGCGCTGGGCCGAGGTTCGCGCGCACGGATCCATGAACTGAGTGGCCAGGGGCGGATTCGAACCGCCGACACCGCGGTTTTCAGCCGCGTGCTCTGCCAACTGAGCTACCTCGCCCGGCACGAGCGAAGGCCCGGGGGCGCGTTCCCCCCAAGCCTTCCGCTTGCGGTCCGGACGGGATTTGAACCCGCGATCTCCGCCTTGACAGGGCGGCGTCCTAACCGAACTGGACCACCGGACCGGGCTTTCTCTCTCGGTACCCCCAACGGGATTCGAACCCGTGTCGCCGCCTTGAAAGGGCGGTATCCTGGGCCGCTAGACGATGGGGGCTCGCACGCGCTCCCACCCTCGGAGGGGGCTCGGCCAGTATAGCGCGGGCCTGCAGCCCACCGACCCCGACCGCTACGCTGCACCCCACGACGCACGAATACCCGAAGACTCACGGACGCAGGGGAGATCGATGGACGACGTCAAGGACAAGATTCGCAAGTTCCTGGCCGAGGAGATCCTGTTCGAGGAGGGCGGCAAGGCCGTCGCCGACGACCAGGCCCTCGTCGGCGACGTGCTGGACTCGCTGGCACTGATGCAGCTGGTCGAGTACATCGAGCAGGAGTTCGAGATCGACATCGCGGACGAGGACGTCACCCCCGCCAACTTCCAGACGCTGAACGACCTCGAGCGCTACGTGAAGGCACAGTCGGAGGCGTGACGGGCTCGCGCGTGGCCTTCCTCCTCCACCACTATCTCGAGGAGGCCGCTCGCCAGCGGCCCGATCACCCGGCCGTGGTCCTCGGGGACCGGGTCGCCACCTACGCCGAGCTGAACCGCCTGGCCGCCCGCATCGCGGGGGCCCTCGTCGAGGCCGGCGTCGAGCGGGGAGACCGCGTCGGCGTCTTCGCGCCCAAGTCCGTCGCCACGATCGCCGCGCTCTACGGCGCGATGAAGGCCGGCGCGTGCTACGTCCCCATCGACCCGGGCTCGCCGGCCATGCGCGCGGGGTTCATCGCCCGGGACTGCGACGTCCGCGTGCTGGTCGCGGACTCGGCGCACGCCGCGTCGCTCGCGCCGGAGCTGGAGGGCGCGGACGTCCGGCGGACCCTGCTGACGGACGGCGACGGCGCCGACGCGATCGAGGGTCTCCCCGAGTCCGGCGCGAGCCTGCCGGAGGGCGCCGACACGGACCTCGCCTACATCCTGTACACCTCGGGTTCCACCGGCGAGCCCAAGGGCGTGATGCTCTCGCATCGCAACGCGATGACGTTCGTGGAATGGTCGTTCGCGAACCTCGGCCTGGAGCGCGACGACCGCTTCTCGAGCCACGCCCCGTTCCACTTCGACCTGTCGGTGTTCGACCTGTACGCCTGCGCCAAGGCCGCTGGCACGCTCTACCCCGTGCCCGGCGACGTGGCGCGCATGGGCGCCTCGACGGCCGAGTTCGTGGGCGAGCACGCCATCACCGTGTGGTACTCCGTGCCCTCGGCCCTGATGCTGCTCCTCACGCAAGGCGGGGTCGACGCGGCCCGGCTTGCCTCGTGGCGGCACGTCGTGTTCGCCGGCGAGGTGTTCCCGACGCCGTACCTCCGCAAGCTGGCCGCCCTGGTTCCGCAGGCCCGGCTGCACAACTGGTACGGCCCCACCGAGACGAACGTGTGCACCTATCACGTCGTGCACGAGGTCCCCGCCAGCGACGACCCCATCCCGATCGGGCGGTCGTGCGAGAACTACGACTGCTTCGCGGTCACCGCCGACGGCCGGGAGGCCGGGGTGGGCGAGGAGGGCGAGCTGTACGTCCGGGGCTCGGGCGTGATGGCGGGGTACTGGGGACGGCCGGAGCGCACGGCCGAGGCCCTCGTGGCCGATCCGCTGGGCCGGCATCCCGATCCCTGCTACCGGACCGGGGACCTGGTGGCCCCGGACGCCGGGGGGTCGTTCCGGTTCCTCGGCCGCCGCGACCACCAGATCAAGACGCGCGGCTACCGGGTCGAGCTCGGCGAGGTGGAGGCCGCCGTCTACGCGCACGACGCGATCCGCGAGGCGGCCGTCGTGGCGATCCCGGACGACCGCCTGGGCCACGCCCTGGTCGCGTTCGTCGTGGCCCACGCCGGCCTGGAGGTCTCGGCGGTCGCGGTGAAGAAGCACGTCTCCGAACGGTTGCCGCGCTACATGGTCCCCGCCTCGATCGAGTTCCGCGAGGCGCTGCCGAAGACCTCGACCGGCAAGATCGACCGCCAGTCGCTGGCCAAGGAGGCGGGAGCGGACCGATGACGGATCTGTCGCCCACCGCGCACGACGCGCCCTGGCTGTCGCAGGACCAGCTCGACGCCTGCACGAACGTCGCCCGGTTCGCCGCGAACGAGCTGGCCGGCGACGCCGAGGGCATGCGCCGGCGCGACTGGGAGAGCGAGTTCTGGCGCGAGGGGTGGGACGCGTGCGGCCGCTTCGGCATCCAGGGGCTGCCCATCCCCGAGCGGTGGGGCGGGGGCGGCGCGACGGCCCTGACCACGATCGTGGCGCTCGACGCCCTCGGGCACGGGTGCGCGGACAACGGGCTGCTGTTCTCGATCGGCGCGCACATGTGGTCCTCGGAGGTCCCGCTGTGGCACTACGGGACCGACGAGCAGCGGGAGGCGTGGCTGCCGCGCCTGTCCCGCGGCGAGGCGGTGGGGATCCACGCGATCACCGAGCCGGAGGCCGGCTCGGACGCGTTCTCCCTGCGGACGCGGGCGGTGCCCGACGGCGACGGCTACGTCCTGACGGGCCGCAAGACCTTCATCACCAACGCGCCGGTGGCCGACCTGCTGATCGTGTTCGCCCGGGTCGGCCAGGGGGAGGGGCCGTTCGGCATCACCGCGTTCATCGTGCCGCCCGACGCCCAGGGCCTCGAGATCACCCACCTGGACAAGATGGGGCTGCGCACCTCGCCGATGGGCGAGCTGGCGCTCGACGGCGTCCGCGTGGGGGCGGGGGCGATCGTCGGCCAGGAGGGCCGCGGCGCTCGCGTGTTCCAGACCTCGATGGAGTGGGAGCGGGGCTGCATCATGGCCACGACGGTCGGCGCCATGCAGCGGGTGACCGAGCAGACGATCGCCTACGCGAAGGAGCGCCGCCAGTTCGGGCAGTCGATCGGCAAGTTCGAGGCCGTCGCGTTCAAGATCGCCGACATGAAGATCCGCCTGGACGCCGCGCGGGCCCTGATCTACCGGACCGGCGTCGTGATGGACTCGGGGAAGCCGTTCACGTCCGAGGCGGCCGAGGCCAAGGTCTTCGTGTCCGAGGCCGCGGTCCAGACGCACCTCGACGCGCTGCAGATCCACGCCGGCGCCGGGTACATGACCGAGACCGGGCTGGAACGCGCGGTGCGCGACGCCCTGGGGGGGACGATCTACTCGGGGACCAGCGAGATCCAGCGCCGGATCATCGCGAAGCACCTGGGACTCTAGACGGGCGGAGGGCCCGCACGCCCACCAGCCCGAGGTACGCGCCCGCCGCCATCAGCGCGTAGAGCATCCCGTAGGCCACGACGTCGACGCCCGCCTCGGGATACGGGTCGCTGATCGCGCTCCACCGGGGAAGCAGGTGCACGACGACCAGCCCGAGCGTCGACCCGAACCCGACCACCGCCGCGGCGAGCGGCGCGAGCCCGTGTCCGCGGACGGACAGCACGAGGGAGGCCACCGCCGTGACGATCGCCACGACCCCCACGACCTTCACCTCGAGCGCCAACGGACGGCCCTGCCGGACATGGTCCAGGTCGTGGAGGGCGGTGACGATCAGGTATGCCAGGCTCGCGAGGCTCAGGCGAGCGCGGGTCGCGTCGTTCATTCCGGGGATCCTCCCACGGCCGCGACCGGAACCGCGTGCCCGGCGGCCGGGATCGCCTCGGCGTCGGCGGGCTACCCGGTCTTGGACGCTTCCCAGGTCCCGTAGTCGGACCGGCAGACCGGTCCCGAGGGCGACTCCCAGGTTCCCGACATCGAGTTGCCCGACACGGTGCCGCTGAAGGTGCTCGACGTATCGCCCTGAACCACCCCGAAGTTGATGGATGACCCGCTGACGGTTCCGGAGACCTTCGCCTCCTTGTTGCAGTTCGCCGTCGGGATGTGCAGATCGCCCGTGACCTTGTTCCCGGTCTGCACGAGGTCGACGGTGAAGGCCGCGGTGTCGCCGAAGTGGCTGCGCGCGATACCGGTCCACGTCCCGGTGAGCCCGCCGCCGACGGGCGGGATGGATGGGGTCGGCGTCGGCCCGGGGGTGCCGTGGTAGGTCACCACGACCGAGACCGTGCCGTGCTCGTCGACCAGCTTCACGACCTCCTCCATGATGGACTCGATCGGCGCCCGGAGGAGCCTCTCCAGGATGCCGACCACCGGGGCCGGCAGCCCCTTGAACAGGCTCAGCGCCAGCTCGACCATCGCGTCCTTCAGCTTCTGGAACTCGGTCCGCCGGATGTCGACCGACACGTCGACCAGACCCGTTCCTGCCTCGCCGTCCTTGTGCTGCGTGGCCGTCTCGGTGCCCATCCGCAACCACAGATCGGCCTTGCCGCCCGCCGGATCCGCCACGAGCGCGTCGCGGTGGAACTCGTCGACGGCAAGCCCGGCCGGCACGGAACGAACCGTCCACGTCACGTTCGCGCCGATCGGCTTCAGCTCGGGGAGCTTTACGTCAACCAGCGCGGCGCAGGACACGAGGGCCGCCGGCCACTCGCTGAGCCCGCCGAGATCGACGACCGCCTCCACGATGTTCCTTTCGGATTCCGGCGCCACGGACATGTGCAGGGAGGCCTTCTCGGGGATCAGGCGCACCGTCCAGGGCCGGATGGCGCCGAGGACCTGTGAGGCCATGGCCAGCACGCTCGACACGGTGGCGATAGCCTGCAGGACGGGAGCGAGGACAACCTTTGCCGTCCCGATCAGGATGTTGATCGCGCCGCCGATCGCCCAGTTGAGGAACCCCACCACCAGGTTCGCGCCGGCCTGGAGGATCTCGGTCAGGAACTTGCTGCCCGTGTCGCCCACCCTGGGCGGCGGGATGTGCAGGGCCTTGACGATGTCGCGCATCACTTCGTCGATAAAGGTCGAGAAGTCCCCGCAGATGTTGAAGGCGGCCAGGGCGA
>JBBDTT010000155.1:5055-5859 GCA_040904285.1 Actinomycetota bacterium | reverse complement strand
AGATCAACCGTTGGGGCGTCCTCGGCGGGGTCACCACCAACCCCTCGCTCGTCGCGAAGGAGGCGGACGATCCCGCTCGCGTCTGGAAGGAGATCCTTTCGGAGGTCGACGGACCCATCTCTCTGGAGACGACCGAGCTGCAGGCCGATCCGATGTACGAACAGGGTGTCGAGCTCTCGCAGATGGCCCCCAACGCGGTGGTGAAGGTGCCGATGACGCCCGACGGGTTGATCGCCGGGAAACGGCTGATCGCCGACGGCATCCGCATCAACGTGACGCTGGTGTTCTCCCCCGCCCAAGCGATCCTCGCCGCCGAGGTCGGCGCCACCATGGTGTCGCCCTTCCTCGGACGCATCGACGACGTCGCCTCCGATGGGATGGAGGCGCTCCGGAAGATCTGCGACATCTACGAGATCCAGGGGTACGAGACCCAGGTGCTCGCGGCATCACTGCGGCATCCGATGCACATCGTCGACGCGGCGCTCGCGGGTGCGGACATCGCGACGATGCCGTTCGGGGTCTTCACGCAGCTCGTGAAGCATCCACTCACCGACGCTGGATTAGACAAGTTCCTCCAGGACTGGAAGGCCCTGCAGGAGGAGCTGGAGAAAGGAGCATGAGTGGCCACCACTGACAAGGACGCTCTCGAAGGCAAGGTCGCCGCGGAGCTGCACAAGATCGCGACGGACCTCGGGATCGAGGGACACAGGGGGTTGAAGAAGGCCGACCTGGTCGAGGCGATCCTCACCCACAACAACGGCGGGGAACCAACGACGACGGCGGCGGCCGCCAACGCATCCGCCG
>JBBDTT010000155.1:2125-5045 GCA_040904285.1 Actinomycetota bacterium | reverse complement strand
CGACGCCATCGACGGATCCGCCAGCGCCGTCGATGACTCGCGGACCGGCGACGGAGGGACGCAGGGTGAGGTGCGAAGCCAGACCCGTACCGAGGAGCGACCGCCGCGACCCGAGCGGTTCGAGCGTCGGGACGACCGTGGCGATGGCCGGCAACAAGGGGGTCCCAACGACCGTGGCGATGGCCGGCAACAAGGGGGTCCCAACGACCGTGGCGACGGCCGGCAACAAGGGGGTCCCAACGACCGTGGCGACGGCCGGCCACAAGGGGGTCCCAACGACCGTGGCGACGGCCGGCCACAAGGGGTTCGTCCGGAGGCAGCACGCCCGGATGGAGCCCAGCGGGACCGTGATGGCGCTCGCCGCCGGCCCTCTCGTGACGAGCGGCGCCGCCAGCGCGAAGAGCGGCGCCAGCGCGAAGTTGAGACGCGGGAGGAGGAGATCGCGACCGCCCCGACGGCGACCGGGCTCCTCGACATCCTGCCCGAGGGGTACGGATTCCTCCGGACCTCTGGGTACCTGCCCGGGCCGCAGGACATCTATGTGTCGCTCTCGCAGGTTCGACGGTTCATGCTCCGCAAGGGCGACACCGTCACCGGGAAGGTCCGCCAGCCGAAGGACAACGAGAAGTACTTCGCGCTGCTCCAGATCGAATCGGTGAACGGCCAAGGTCCGGAGGAGGCGCAGCAGCGGCCGGTCTTCGACAAGCTCACGCCGCTGTTCCCGCACGACCGGTTCCACCTCGAGACGGGCCCCACCGACGTGACCGGGCGGATCGTCGACATGGTCGCCCCGATCGGCAAGGGACAGCGGGGCATGGTGGTCTCGCCTCCGAAGGCCGGCAAGACGACGGTCCTGAAGAACATCGCGAACGGGATCATCCAGTCGAGCCCGGATACGCACCTCATGGTGCTGCTCGTCGATGAGCGGCCCGAGGAGGTCACGGACTGGCAGCGCACGGTCGAGGCGGCCGAGGTCGTCTACTCGACGTTCGACAAGCCGCCGGACCAGCACATCCAGGTGACCGAGCTCGTGCTGGAGCGCGCCAAGCGACTGGCTGAGATGGGGCAGGACGTGGCGATCATCCTGGACTCGATCACGCGCCTTGCTCGCGCGTACAACCTCGCGGCGCCGGCCTCGGGCAAGATCTTGTCTGGGGGCATCGACTCGACGGCGCTCTACCCGCCCCGCCGGTTCTTCGGAGCCGCGAGGAACATCGAAGAGGGCGGCAGCGTCACGATCATCGCGAGCGCCCTCGTCGAGACCGGCTCGCGGATGGACGAGGGGATCTTCGAGGAGTTCAAGGGCACGGGGAACTGGGAGATCCGCCTGGACCGCTCGCTGTCCGAGAAGCGCATCTTCCCGTCGATCAACATCGAGGCGTCGGGAACCCGCAAGGAAGAGCTCCTGATGTCGACCGACGAGCTGGCGCTCGTGTGGCGCCTGCGCCGCGTGCTGCACGCGCTGGATCCCGCGGCTTCGCTCGAGCTGCTCGTCGACAAGATGCGCTCGACGAAGTCGAACGAGCAGTTCCTGAAGGAAATCAGCAAGGCCCCGGTCAACGACTGATGGCCGGCTGGGGTGACGACGAGGTCTCGGCGGAGGTCCGTGAGCTGCTGGCCGAGGGCTGGTTGCCTGTGAAGGTGCACGAGGACCGGAAGACGCCCGGCGGCCCGTACGACGTGGTCACCCTCGAGAAGGACGGCGAGACGCGCGACTTCACGAGCGACCACCTCCACTTCCACCGGTTCGTCGAGGGCCTCATGGAGGACCACGGCCTCTCGTACTCGTAGCGGAAGGGGGTCATGCGATGGGTGTCGCGGTCTGGGCGGCGCTGTTCGGCATCCTCCTTGCGTATCAGGGCTTCGCCCTCGTCCGGGACGACGATCGCTGGCCGGCGTTCAGCGACGTGATGCGAGCCGTGATGCGGTACCCGGCGGGACGGTGGGTGCTGTTCGCGTTGTGGCTGTGGTTCGGCTGGCACATGTTCGTGCGGGGATGGCGGTTCTTCCTGCGAGGTTGACGTGGACTGGGAGCAGGTTCTTCGCCAGGCGGTGATCCCGGTGGCCAGCGCGTACGTGGTCTTCCTGGCGATCCTCGCGTCCTACCGGCGCCAGCGAACGGCGGGCGCGGCCCCCAAGCCCAGTGGGCCCGGCCCGACCTGGCGAGACCTGGTGCGATATCTGGTGAACACCGCGCTGGGCGGTTACGCGGTCTTCCTGTTGATCGTCGCGGTCTTCTACCTGGTGCTGGGCGGCCAATCGCCGCGGCTCCTTCGCGAGGCTCTGGTGGAGGGCGCGGCCCTGGCCTTCGGCATCGTGATCCCCGCGTTCCTGGCGATCTCCTGGCTGTACGACCGGCGGCGGTGAGGGTGGGTCACGGACGGCATCGGGTCGGCGAGGTCGAGGTCGTCTCGCTCTGCGACGGCGTGACGGAGTCCTCGAACCCACTCGAGGAGAGCTTCCCCGGGGTGGGGGACTGGGATCCGTACCGTGAGGCCTTCCCCGACGTCTTTTCACCGGACGGCGCGCGCTGGCGGTTCCACGTGCACGCCTTCCTGGTCCGGGCCGGAGGATCGAACGTCCTCGTCGACACCGGCGTCGGCCCGGAGGGCACGCCCTGGCCCGAGTGGGCCGGCCCCGGGTGCGGGCGCCTGCCCGGCGAGCTCGCCGCCGCCGGCGTGCAGTCCGGCGAGGTCGACACGGTCGTCCTCACCCACGTGCACGACGATCACCTGGGCGGGTTCATCGACGCCGAGGGGGCGATCGCGTTCCCGAACGCTCGCCACCTGATGCGGCGAGAGGACCTCGACTACCTGTACTCGGACCCCGATGACGAGGTCTATCTGAAGGCCGTCATCCGGCCGCTGCAGGCCGCGGGGCTCCTCGCCTTCGTCGAGGACGGCCACGCCGTGAGCGAGGG
>JBBDTT010000155.1:0-2115 GCA_040904285.1 Actinomycetota bacterium | reverse complement strand
CGCTGCTCGCCACGCCCGGCCACACGCCCGGGCACCAGAGCGTGCTGGTCGAGTCGGCGGGCGAGCGGGCGATCGTGGCGGGCGACGTCCTGAACCACCCGGGACAGATCGCCGATCGCTTCCCCAGTGGGAGCGACCACGCCCCGCAGCTCGCGGCCGATACGCGCGAGCGTCTCCTGTCACGCGTCGAGCGCGAGGGGATCGTGCTCTCGACCGCGCACCTGACCGAGCCCTTCGGGCGCGTCGAGCTGCAGGATGACCGCAGGGTCTGGCGCCCGACCTGACGTGGTCGGGGGCGTCGGGGCGGGAGTCTCAGCGAAGGAGGATGGCGGGGCCGCCCTGCTCCAGGATGATGTTGTGCACGCCGTACCGCCGAGTCAGCTCGATCCGTACGGCGTCCGTGAGCTCGAGGACCATGATCACGACCCGGTTGGCCATGTCGTTCAGGCCGACCGACGTGACGATGATGCCGAGCTCGCGGAGCGCCACGAAGTCGTCCTCCACGGATCTCTGGATCGCCCTGAGCTGGCTCGCCGATCGGTCGACGGAAACGAGGTGCAGTCGATCGGGGTGGCTCACGCGGGCCGCGAGGTCCTCACGGTGTTCCTCGGGGTCGCCGGTGAACGCCACGACCAGCCCCCGCTTTCCCTCGATCGAGTCGAGGTAGGCCCCCGCGTAGGAGTCCGGGGCGTTGGTTTCTCCGTAGGTCTCCACGGCTGCATGCATGGACCCCAGCAGCTCGTCCTCCTGCATGGCCGCGGCGAGCTGTTCGTTGGTGGGGTTCTCGCCCAGCCCGTATCCGGGCCCGAGCTCACGGCGTTCCTCCGGCGTGAATTCCCAGGCGCTCATTCGGCGGAATGCTCCTTCGATGCGAATGCGCCGGGTGGTGGCCCAGATCGGACGTGGGATTCGATGCGGCCGCCTCGCACGACCAGGAAGTCGCCGGGGTCGAGCTTCTGCCAGCCGGGCTCCTCGGTCAGGGGTACGGTCGCGACGATCACGGCGCGCTCGTCGGCGGAGTCGCCGAGGCGCAGCGACACGCGGTAGTCCTCGTCCTGCATCTCCACCTCGCCGACATCTTCGGCCCGGTGCTCGACGTAGTGCAGTGTCTTGTGGCCGTCGTGATAGGCGAACAGGGTCGCGCCATCCGATAGCAGGAAGTTGACCTTGCTGTCTCGCTCGGAGAGCTCCCGGCCGGCGCCGAGCACCTCCTTGGCCAGGACGTCGTCCGCCGGATCGGATCCCAGGCTGCCGAGCCGCGTGAGCAGGTGGTGGAACGCCCGCTCGGAGTCGGTGTCGCCCTGCCGGCCGAACAGACCGACGTCCAGCCGTTCGAGGTCCCGCACCGTCCCGTTGTGGGCGAACACCCACCGGCGGCCGAGGGCCTCGCCCACGAACGGGTGGGTGTTCTGCAGCGAGAGCCGGCCGACGGTCGCCGCCCGGACGTGGAGGATGAAGGCCTCGCTCACGGGCGGGTCGTCCGCCAGGCGTGCCGCGAGCTCGCTCTCGTCCGCCCGGATGGGCTCCTTGAGGACGTGGGGGACGCCATCCTCCCACCACGCGACGCCCCACCCCTCCCGGTTGCCCTCGGCCCGGGGGCGGAACTCGTGGAAGTACACGCCCAGGCGCGCGGCGGGCGAGACGGAGATGCCCAGGAGCTCGCACATCGGGCCGGCTCAGCTCTCCGGCAGCGGCCGCTCGGCCAGCGACTCCGCGGCCTCGGCGTCGAGGATCTCCACCGCGCGCTCGTAGATCTCGCGCGCCTCCTGGGGCGAGTCGCCCACGGCGGTCATGCCGACGTGGCCGGACTCGGTGAGCGCGGCCATCATGTGGAACACCACCCCGGTCTGCCGGGACTGGTCGAAGTGCAGACGGTGACGCACCACGATGTCGAACAGGTCGTCCGGCGTGAGTCCCCGGTACGCGGGGTTCTCGACGTGGTCGCTCGCGATGAAGAACTTCTCCTTGCCGCTCGGCGCCGTGAACCTGGCCGTCTCCGGGTCGTACGTGCCGTCGGTCAGGAACTGCAGCGTCAGGAACGGGTGGGTCGTGCCGCCCTTGCGCAGGTTGATCTCGATGGCGTAATGATCCCATTCGCCATGCGCCCGTGGGACC
>JBBDTT010000154.1:0-5862 GCA_040904285.1 Actinomycetota bacterium | reverse complement strand
ACGTGGAGGAGGGCGATGTCAGGGCCTTCTTCGCGGGCGAACGCCGCCTGGCGGTTGCCCGCAGCGACGGCACGCTGTACGCGTTCGACGACGAGTGCACGCATCGGCAGTGCTCCCTGTCGGACGGCGACGTCGAGGGCGTGAGCCTGATGTGTCCGTGCCACGGCGGCGAGTACGACCTGAGCACCGGCGCGGTGATCGGCGGGCCGCCGCCCGAGCCCATCCGCCTGTATCCCGTCGAGGAGGCCGACGGCGAGATTCGCGTCGACCTCCCCGACGCCTGAGGCTCCCTGAACCCTGATGGCCGAGCGGATCGTCATCGTGGGGGCGAGCCTGGCCGGCGCCACCGCCGCGTCGACGCTTCGCGACGCCGGCTTCGACGGCGAGGTCACGCTCGTCGGCGAGGAGCCCCGTCCGCCCTACGAGCGCCCCCCACTGTCCAAGGAGTACCTGCGCGGGGAGGAGCCCTTCGAGCGGTCCCTCGTCCGTCCAGAGGAGGACTTCGCGACCAACGGCATCGAGCTGCGGACGGGCGTCCGCGCCGCGTCGATCGATACCGAGGTCCGGCGGGTGCGACTCGAGGGCGCCGAAGAGATCGCGTATGACCGTCTGTTGTTGACGACGGGAGCGGTCAACAACCGTCTGCGGGTACCCGGCGCGGACCTGCCGGGGGTGCTCGACCTGCGGACCGTGGCCGACGCGGACCGGATCCGCGAGGCGATGTCGGGCGCCCGCTCGGCGGCGGTGGTCGGGATGGGGTTCATCGGCGCGGAGGTCGCGGCCTCGCTCCGCACGTCCGGCCTGGAGGTCACCGTGGTCGAGATGTTCTCCACGGCCCTCGAGCGGGCTCTCGGTCCGGAGGTGGGGCGAGGGGTCGAGGCGCTCCATCGCGACCAGGGCGTGCACCTCCGCTTCGAGAACGGGGTCGAGGCGTTCGAGGGCGGCGACCGGGTCGAGCGCGTCCGCACGTCGAAGGGTGAACCGGTCGAGTGTGACTTCGCCGTCGTGGGGGTCGGCGTACGTCCCGCCGGCGAGCTGGCGGAGAGCGCCGGCATCCGGGTCGACGACGGCGTCCTGGTCGACGAGCTCGCGCGTACGAGCGCCGAGGGCGTGTGGGCGGCCGGTGACGTCGCCCGCCACGCGCATCCCCTGAGCGGGGCGCCCGTCCGCGTCGAGCACTGGCAGAACGCGATCAAGCAGGGTGAGGCTGCGGCCCGGTCGATGCTCGGGATGGGCGAGCCCTACGGCGAAGTCCACTGGTTCTGGTCCGACCAGTTCGCGTCGCGGATCGAGTACGCCGGGGTGCACACGAGCCACGACGAGGTGGTCGTGCGAGGCTCCGTCGAGGATCGTTCGTTCGCGGCCTTCTACCTCGACGGCGGGCGGCTGGTAGGTGCGGCCTCGCTCGACTGGCCGCGCGACGTCCGCCGGGCGCAGAAGCTCATCGCGACCGGCGTCTCGCCCGACCGGGACACCCTGCGGGATCCCGCCGTCGACCTGCGTAAGGTGGCGTCGTGAACCTGGGCATGGTCGGCCTCGGACGGATGGGCGGCAACATGACGGTGCGCCTGATCCGCCGCGGCCACCAGGTGGTCGCGTTCGACCGCAGCGAGGAGGCCCGCGAGCTCGCCGTGGCCGGCGGCGCAACTCCCGCGGCCAGCCTGGAGGAGCTCGTCGCCGGCCTCGAGCCCCCCCGCCTGGTCTGGGTGATGGTTCCGGCCGGGCCGATCACCGAGTCCATCGTGACCGAGCTCGGGGAGCGGCTCGGCGAGGGCGACCTGGTCGTCGACGGAGGCAACTCCAAGTACACGGAGTCGCGACGTCGCGCGGCGCAGCTCGCGGAGCGGGGGATCGACTTCCTGGACTGCGGCACCAGCGGGGGGATCTGGGGCCTGGAGAACGGCTACTGCCTGATGGTCGGCGGCGACGCCGGAGCATTCGCGCGGGCCACGCCCGTGTTCGCGGCGCTCGCCCCGGAGGAGGGGTTCGCCCACGTCGGGGCGTCGGGCGCGGGGCACTTCGTGAAGATGATCCACAACGGGATCGAGTACGGCCTGCTGGCCGCATACGGCGAGGGGTTCGAGATCCTGAAGGCCTCGCCGTTCGAGCTGGACCTCGCGGAGATCGCCGGGGTGTGGCAGCACGGCAGCGTCGTTCGCTCCTGGCTCCTGGACCTGCTCGTCGCCGCCTACCGGGAGGACCCCGGGCTGGCCGGCGTCCGGGGCTACGTCGAGGACTCGGGGGAGGGCCGGTGGACCCTCGAGGCGGCCGTCGAGGAGAGCGTCCCGGCCTTCACCACCGCCGCCGCGTTGTTCCTGCGGTTCGTGTCCCGCCAGGACGAGTCGTACGCCGCGAAGGTGATCGCGGCGCTGCGCCAGCAGTTCGGGGGCCATGCCGTCAAGGCCGCGGAGACGCCGGAGTCGCCCGAGGCCGTCCCCGGAGGGGAGGGGTAGCGGTGTCCCTCAAGCCGGTCGAGCCGCAGTCGGTGGTGATCTTCGGGGCCACCGGCGACCTGACCCGGCGCAAGCTCCTGCCCGCCCTTTATCACCTGTTCATCGAGGACCTGCTGCCCGCGAACTTCGCCATCGTCGGCTCGGCTCGGAGCCCGATGAGCGACGGCCAGTTCCGCGAGCACGCGCGGGAGGCCGTCGAGGAGTTCGGCCGGACGAAGACCCTGGAGAAATGGGACGAGTTCGTGCCCCTGCTGAGCTATCTGGCGGGCGACGTCACCGAGGAGGGTGGATGCAGCGCCCTCGGCGCCCGGCTGGCGCAGGTCGAGAAGGCGCGCGGCATCGAGGGGCAGCGCCGGCTGCTGTACTGCGCGACCCCGCCGAGCGTGTACCCGGGCATCGCGCGGCGGCTGGGCGAGACCGGGCTGGCGGCGCGCGGGCGGCTGGTGCTGGAGAAGCCGTTCGGGCGCGACCTGGCGACGGCCCGCGAGCTCAACGCGGTCCTGCACGAGGCGTTCGATGAGGAGCAGATCTTCCGGATCGACCATTACCTGGGCAAGGAGACCGTGCAGAACATCCTGGCGTGCCGGTTCGCGAACGGCATGTTCGAGCCGATCTGGAACCGCCGTTACGTGGACAACGTGCAGATCACGGTGGCCGAGGAGATCGGCCTCGAGGGCCGGGGCGCCTTCTACGACTCCATCGGGACGATCCGCGACATGGTCCAGACCCACCTGTTCCAGGTCCTCACGTTCGTCGCGATGGAGCCGCCGGTGTCCTTCGACCCGGACCGCCTCCGTGACGAGAAGGTGCGCGTGCTGCGCTCGATGCTTCCCGCCGACCCGAAGCGTGTCGTGCGCGGCCAGTACGCCGGGTACCGCGACGAGCCGGACGTGGCGACGGACTCGACGACCGAGACGTTCGCGGCGCTGCAGATCGAGATCGACAACTGGCGATGGGCGGGCGTCCCCTTCAACCTCCGTACCGGCAAGAGCCTGGGTCGCAAGGTCACCGAGGTCTCCCTGTCGTTCCGACACGTCCCCTACAACGTGTTCCGGGGCACCGACGCCGAGCCGCCCGGGCGCGACGCCATCGCCTTCCGCCTGCAGCCAAACGAGGGGATCTCGCTGCTGATGAACATCAAGCGCCCCGGCCTCGGGATGGAGCTCGACCGGGCGGAGCTCGACTTCGACTACGCGGAGACGTTCGCGTCACCGCTCCTCGAGGCCTACGAGTACCTCCTGCTCGAGGTCATGGAGGGCGACCACTCGCTGTTCACGCGGGAGGACGAGGTCGAGCGGGCATGGGAGGTCCTGCAGCCCCTGCTGGACGAGCCTCCACCGGTGATCGAGTACGCGCCGGGCTCGTGGGGCCCCGAGCAAGCCGAGGAGCTGATCCTGCCCCGGCACTGGCACGTCACCACCGCGCACGAACACCGCCCATAAAGCAGGAATGTCCGACCCCGCGGCGAACTCGTCCGTATGCCCACCTCGCGTCCCACCGTCGTCCGCATGTCCACTTCTGTCCTCGCGTTGCTCGCCGTCGTTCTCGGCCTCCCGGCCGGCGCGTCGGCCCAGGTCCCGACCTCCGTGCCCCTGTCCCAGGCTCAGGACCGCTCGGTCGACGCGGTCGTGCTGGCGGGCTCGGCCTTCCCCGAGCTGTCGGCCGGTCCGGAGATCACGTTCCGCCGCCCCCAGGTCGCGCAGCCGCTCCCGGGCGTCAACCCGAGCGACTGCGAGGACGAGGCGGGCAACCGCCACGATCCCTCCACCGACCACTCCTGCCACCAGGAGCCCGACGTTCGGATCGGCGGCCTGAAGGAGGGAGCGCCGGTCGACCGGCTGCTCGGATTCCGGTGGACGGGGCGGGCGTACGAGCAGATCCCGCTGCAGGTCGACGAGCGCTTCACCCGGTACCTGTCCAACAACGCGAGCGGGTTCGCCCTCTACTCCGGCGTCGACGAGCACCTGACCTACGCGTTCGACCGCGAGGGCTTCCGCTTCACCGACGACGATCCCTCCGACCCCTGCCGGGCCACCCCGCGGAACGGGATCGTCGCGCAGCCCGACCCGATCGAGGGCCTCGACGACAACGACGAGATCGCGCTGATGTGGCGAGACACCGGCCACGGCGCCGCGCCGCCCGGGACCCCCCTGCCGGCCGGGATCACCAGGTCCTACAGCGTGCGCATCGTCGACCCCACGAACCCGATCGACCACCGATACGCCTACGTGATGCTCGCCGGTGAGGGCGGCCCGACGGCGGCGTTCGACGCCACGAACGGCCACGTCCGCTACGAGCGCGACGCGGACGCCGGCGTCTACCACTTCTCCGAGTCGTCCTACGACAACTACGGGAACGCCCCCCAGGGGCCGTACTTCGACGACACGAGCGAGGACGGCAACCCCGCCACGTTCGCGTGCCGGACCAGCCCGATCCGTCAGCGACGCGAGCTCGACACGGCGTGGGTCACGACCGACACGTACCGGTTCCGGTATGAGGGCCGGTGGCTGATGACCGAGATCCACGTCCGCCAGGCCGACGGCAGCTACGGCCCCGACCTGATCGACCGCTGGAAGGCCCGCGCCTTCCAGCAGGATCCCTCGTCGGAGACGCCCTGCTGCGGCTACGAGGAGGAGGACACGAACTGGGGCGGTTCGGGGATCACCCTGGGCGAGCTCTCTGGCCCCGTTCGTACCATCCGCGAGACGTGGGGCGCCGACTCCGGCACCAACGTCATCCGCCGCGAGGTGTTCTACCGCGACCAGGTCCAGTACCAGACGTACTTGCGGGTCCACGTGATCCCGCCCCTCGACGGCATCTACCAGCAGTGGGACTACAACGCCGGCCGGATCACCAGGTACTACAACCCGATCAAGCCGAACGGCGTCCCGGTCGACGGACACGGGGACGAGGTCTTCGGCAACCTGGACGACCCGTGCAACCCCTTCTACGGCGACCCGAACGGCCGGAACCAGATCGATCAGGAGTACCGCGCGCTTTACAAGCAGGCCGGATTGTGCGCGGATCAAATCCCGTACCACCAGAGCGTCGACATCTTCGACCCGACGTTCTCGATGCCCAACACCGCGCTGCAGTGGGAACAGCTGACCGGGCCGTACGGCACGTTCGTGGACCGCTACTTCGTGAACCAGATCACCCCGGGTGGCCAGGCGCAGTCGGTCGCGGCCGTTCCCTACTACCGGGACGACTCGTGCTTCGACGATGGCACCGGCTCGGACCCGGGACCCAGGCTCCGCCTGCGCTCCAGCAGCGAGACCCGGACCTACATGAACCCGAACAATCCCTCGTCGAACACCGTGCGTCCGCGGCAGTGCTGGCGCGAGCACTTCGGCCTTCCGAACCCGGCGTACGCGCCGGAGGGCGACATCCGGTTCTTCCAGGGTTCGAT
>JBBDTT010000153.1:0-5865 GCA_040904285.1 Actinomycetota bacterium | reverse complement strand
GGGCGGTGAACCAGGCCCCCACGCCGATGTCGTGGCGCTCAACGCGGCCGCCGGGCCCACGCTGACGGACGGGGTGCTGCTCGCGGCCTGCGACGCCGCCCACGGCCGAGGGCTGCCCGTGACCGCCCACGTCCAGGGCCGGGGACAGACCGAGCGGGCGATGGGAGCAGGCATCGACGAGCTAGCGCACTGTCCGTGGGAGCCGCTGTCGGACGCGACCGTCGACTCCCTCGCTCGGGGCGTGCGGATCGTCTCGACGCTCGACATCCATTCCTTCGGCCGGGACACGCCCGAGCTCCGGACGGCCCAGGACAACCTCCGCCGCTTCGTCGCGGCGGGCGGCGAGGTCGCGTACGGCACCGATCTGGGCAACGGCGCGATCCCCCCCGGGATCCACGTGGGGGAGGCCGCCCACCTGCTGGCCGCCGGGTTGAGCGCCGACCAGGTGCTGCACGCGATCACGGCGAACCCACTCGCCCCGAACGCGCCCGCCGACCTGATCGGTCTCGCCGGCGACCCCCGGGAGAACATCCTCGCGCTCGGCGCGGTTCGCTTCGTGATGAAGGCCGGCCGCGTCGTCCGCGCCGAGCCGTAGATCCGCGGGTCAGCGCAGCCGGCGAAGGCCCTCGAAGAGTCGGTCCACGTCCGGCTCGATGTTGAAGAAGTGCGGGGCCACGCGGATGCCGTCGCCGCGGCTGTCCACGCAGACGTCGCGCTCGTAGAGTGCCTCGGCGATCTTCCCCGCGTCCTGTCCGACGCCGAGGTTGACCACGCCGCCCCGGGCCGCCGGGTCGCGCGGGGTGCGTACCTCGAGGCCGGCCTCGTCCGCACGGGCGATCACGTACTCCGTGAGCTTGCTCTGGTGCGCTCGGATGTTCACCGGTCCGGCCTCGAGGATGATGTCGAGGCCGCCCTGGGCGATGAACGCGACGGGGGCGGGATGGGTGCCGGTCTCGAACCGGCGTGCCGTCGGATGCAGGTCCACGTCCAGGCCGAACCCGAACGGATCCCGCTGGCCCCACCATCCCGTCACCGCCGGCAGGAGCGACGCGATGCGATCCGACCGCACGTACAGCACCGCCAGGCCCGGGCCGCCGCATAGCCACTTGAGGACGCCGGTGGTGTACGCGTCACAGCCCAGCTCGTGCACGTCCACGGGAACGATCCCCGCGCCGTGGAAATCGTCGACCACCGAGAACGCGCCGGCCTCGGCGGCCAGCCGGCAGATGGCGCCCGCGTCCAGGAGGGCGCTCGAGCGGTACAGGACCCGGTTGACGCAGACGACGGCGGTCCGCTCGTCGATCGCCTCGGCGTACGTCTCGACGGGCACGGTCAGGCCGTCCGGGCTGTCGAGCAGGACGACCTCCGCCCCGAGCCGCTCCTGGGCCCCCCACACGTGAGCCTCGGTGGGGAAGTCGAGCCTCGACAGGACCACCCGGTTGCGCTCGCCCGAGAAGTCCAGGCACGACGCGATCGAGGAGAGGGCCAGCGACACGTTGGTGGTGATCGCCAGCTCGAAGGGGTCCGCCCCGATCAGGCGGCCGAACGACGCCTTCACCTCGCGCAGCCTCGGGAAGATCCGCTCGAACCAGACCGGCTCGGGTGAGCCCATCTCGGCCCAGGCGTCGAGGTACTCCTGGGCGTACGCGAGCGACCGGCGCGAGACCGGACCGAGGGAGGCGCTGATCAAGTAGGCCTTGCGATCGAGGACGGGGAACTCCTCGCGATAGCTCTCGAGGCCCATGCGGGCATCCTCCCACGGCCGTTACCCTCGACTGCCATGAGGTCCGGTCGTCCGTTCACCGCCGCGAGCCTGTTGGCCGGCGCCTGCTCGATCGTCGCGGGAGCGGGCTACGCGATGACCCCCGAGACCGGCCCGGCCGGGGCGCGGTTCGGCGGCTTCGGCGACCCGTGGGTCGTCCCGGCCGTCGCGGCACTCGGCCTCCTGGGAGGCTTCGCCGTCGTCGCCTCGCTGGCGGCCGGAGGCGGCCGGCGTCGAACGCTGACCGTTGCTCTCCTGGTGGGGCTGGCCGCGGGGTGCGCGTTCGGGCTGTGGCTGTTCGGTCGCGCCGACCCGCCGCTGCCGCCTTCGTGGAACTGGATCCGGATCCCCCAGGCCGTCGGACTGGCCGCCGCCGTGGTGGGCGTCGCGGCCGCCCGGTCGAGGATTCCGCGCGTGTAATTAGAATGGGGGCGTGGCCTCGGGATCGATCGTCATCCGCGGGGCCCGTGAGCACAATCTCAAGAACGTCCATCTGGAGCTTCCCCGCGACGAGCTGATCGTGTTCACGGGCCTGTCTGGCTCCGGGAAGTCCTCGCTCGCCTTCGACACGATCTACGCCGAGGGGCAGCGGCGGTACGTGGAGTCCCTCTCCTCGTACGCGCGCCAGTTCCTCGGGCAGATGGAGAAGCCCGACGTGGACTTCATCGAGGGCCTCTCCCCGGCCATCTCGATCGACCAGAAGTCCACCTCGAAGAATCCCCGAAGCACCGTCGGCACCATCACGGAGGTCTACGACTACCTCCGGGTCCTGTACGCGCGGATCGGCATCCCGCACTGCCCGAAGTGCGGGCGACCCATCGGCCGGCAGACCACCGACCAGATCGTCGACCAGATACTGTCCCTGCCCGAGGGGACCCGGTTCCAGATCCTGGCGCCGATCATCCGCGGCCGCAAGGGGGAGTACGAGCGCCTGCTCCAGGACCTCGCCCAGCGGGGATTCGCCCGGGCACGCGTCGACGGCCAGGTCCGCGAGCTGACGGAGAAGATCCGCCTCTCCCGGTACTACAAGCACGACATCGAGGTCGTGGTGGACCGCCTGGTGGCCAAGCCCGAGATCCGCCGCCGCGTGGCCGACTCGATCGAGACCGCGCTGGGCCTGTCCGAAGGCGGGGTCGTCGCCGTGGCGATCCAGAAGGAGGACGACTCCGAGGAGGTCCTCCAGTTCTCCCAGCAGTACGCGTGCGTCTACGACGGCCTGTCGTTCGAGGAGCTCGCTCCGCGCAACTTCTCGTTCAACTCGCCGTACGGCGCGTGCCCGGAGTGCGACGGTCTCGGGACGCGCCTCGAGGTCGACCCGGAGCTGATCGTCCCCGACGCCGACGTGTCCATCGCCGAGGGGGCGGTCGCCCCGTGGGGCATCAGCCGCTCCGACTACTGGCAGCGGATGCTCGCGTCGGTCGGTCAGGCGTTCGGGTTCGACGTGACGGTCCCGTGGCGAAAGCTCGGGAAGCGCGCGAAGGAGATCGTCCTGTACGGCTCCGGGGACGAGGAGGTCTTCGTCAAGTACCGGAACCGCTACGGCCGCGCCCGCCAGTACCACACGACCTACGAGGGGGTCGTCCCGGTCCTCGAGCGCCGGTACACGGAATCGGACTCGGACCACGCCCGGTCGCGCATGGAGCAGTTCATGCGCGAGATTCCCTGCCGGGCGTGCGGCGGCGCGCGCCTGAAGCCGGAGTCCCTCGCCGTCACCGTCGGCGGACTGAACATCTGGGAGCTCACCGGGATGTCCATCAAGCAGTCGCTCGCGTTCATGGACGAGGTGCGGCTCAACGAGCGCGAGACGATGATCGCCGAACGCGTCCTGAAGGAGATCCGCGCGCGCCTCGGCTTCCTGGTCGACGTCGGACTCGACTACCTGACGATCGAGCGGCCCAGCGCGACGCTGGCCGGGGGAGAGGCCCAGCGCATCCGGCTGGCGACCCAGATCGGCTCGGGGCTGGTCGGCGTTCTCTACATCCTGGACGAACCCTCGATCGGGCTGCACCAGCGCGACAACAAGCGGCTCCTGGACACCCTGATCCGCCTCCGGGACCTGGGGAACACCCTCATCGTCGTCGAGCACGACGAGGCCACGATCCGCGCGGCCGACTTCATCGTCGATATCGGACCGGGGGCGGGGGAGCTCGGGGGCGAGATCGTCGTGGCGGGCGACCTCCAGGACGTGCTGAGCCACCCCGACTCCCTGACGGGCGCGTACCTGACCGGCGCGCGGACGATCCCCACCCCCGAGGTTCGCCGCCGGCCAGGCGACCGCTGGCTGACGGTCCAGGCCGCGACCGAGCACAACCTGCGGGGCATCGACGTCGCGTTCCCGCTCTCGTGCTTCATCTCCGTCACCGGCGTGAGCGGCTCCGGCAAGTCCACGCTGGTCGAGGAGGTCCTGCATCGCGCGCTCCAGGTGAAGGTGAACCGCACCCGGGTCGTCCCCGGCAAGCACCGCCGGATCACGGGTTGGGAGACGATCGACAAGGTCATCAACATCGACCAGTCGCCGATCGGGCGCACCCCCCGGTCCAACCCCGCCACCTACACGGGTGTGTTCGACCACATCCGCTCGCTGTTCGCGCAGGTGCCCGAGGCACGAGTCCGCGGCTACAAGCCCGGCCGGTTCTCGTTCAACGTCCGGGGTGGGCGGTGCGAGAACTGCGCCGGGGACGGCCAGATCAAGATCGAGATGCACTTCCTCCCGGACATCTACGTCACGTGCGAGGTCTGCAAGGGCAAGCGCTACAACCGGGAGACCCTCGAGGTCCGCTACAAGAACCGATCCATCGCGGACGTCCTGAGCATGAGCATCGAGGAGGCGCTCGAGTTCTTCCGGAACATCCCGACGATCACCCGCCACATGCAGACGCTGTCCGACGTGGGCCTGGGGTACGTGCGCCTGGGCCAGCCGGCACCGACCCTGTCCGGCGGCGAGGCCCAGCGCGTGAAGCTGGCCAGCGAGCTGTCCCGGCGGGCCACGGGGAACACCTTCTACATCCTCGACGAGCCGACCACCGGCCTCCACTTCGACGACGTGCGCAAGCTGCTGAGCGTCCTCGAGCGCCTGGTGGCGAGCGGGAACACGGTGCTGGTCATCGAGCACAACCTGGACGTGATCAAGACGGCCGACTGGGTGATCGACCTGGGTCCGGAGGGAGGCGACCATGGCGGCGAGCTCGTGGTGGCCGGCCCACCGGAGGCCGTGGCCGGCGATCCCCGATCCCACACCGGCGTGTTCCTGGCGGAGGTCCTCGGCGCGCCCAAGCGTCGCGCCCGCACCCCCGCGGCGGGTTGATCCGGACCTGTGGGTAGCGGGGGGTACGGGGGGGTAGCACGCCCCGGGTGTGATCCGGTCCGGCGTGAAGTGTGCGGACCCCCTGTGGGTAGAATGCGCGCCGTGCCCAGGAGACCGATCCTGCTCGCGGCCGTCCTTGCGCTCCTCTCCGCCTGCGCGCCCGATCTGGCGTCCTTCGCCCCCGATCCGGCCGACGTGGGCCCCCGGTTCGTCACGTACGCGGTGGACGTCCGCGAGAACGCGGGCGTGGGCCTGGGACTCGCCACGGCGGGTGACGGGACGCCGAGCATCAGCTACCTGCGCCTGAACGAGCCCGAACGCATCCCGACGGCGCCGATCCCGGCAGATCCCCAGTTCCTTCCCGCCGTGATCGTGGCCAGCGTCGACGCCCAGGGGATCTGGACGCGCACCATCGTGGCGCAGGAGTCCGCGCGCGGCGCCCACGAGGCGGCCGTCGCGGCGGCCCGGGCCGCCGGCGTCGATCCGCCCGAGCGCCCGGACTTCAAGCCCGAGAACGTCCCGGCGAAGTTCGAGGACCTCGGCGCGGCGGACACCACCGACGTGGCCGTGGACGGGCAGGGCCTCCGCCACGTGGCCTGGACGAACGGCAACGAATCCGTGCAGTACGCGAACGACGGCCTGGGCGGCTTCGCCAGCGGACCCGAAGATCCCCTCGAGACCGTCGCCGAAGGTGACGTCTCGGGCGTCTCGATCGCCGTCGGCGCCGACGGCTCGCCGTGGGTCGCCTTCTACCAGGGGGACGCCCGCACCGTGGCCCCCCCGGAGGGCGCGGGGTGGG
>JBBDTT010000152.1:0-5883 GCA_040904285.1 Actinomycetota bacterium | reverse complement strand
CCCGAGCGGCTCCAGCGGGCCGTCAACGGGCGGCTCGCTCCGGAGGTGGTCGTCACCCTCGCTCGCCGCGCGCCGGCCGGGTTCGACGCCCGCCTCTCGGCGACGGGCCGTGAGTACCGCTACCGGATCGACACCTCGCCGTGGCCCGATCCCTTCACGGCCGGGTTCGTCTGGCACCGGCCCGGAGGGCTGGCGCTGGCCCCCATGCGGCGGGCGGCGCGCGACCTGACCGGCGAGCACGACTTCGCCGCCTTCTGCCGCGCTCGCAAGGACGAGGGGTCCACGGTCCGCCGCCTTCGGCGTCTGGCCGTGGCCTCGGCGGAGTCCGTGGTGACCGTCACCGCGGAGGCGGACGGGTTCCTCCATCAGATGGTCCGCAGCCTGGTGGGCACGCTGGTCGACGTGGCCGTCGGCCGGCTGGACCCCGAGTCGATGCCCGCCGTGCTCGCCTCGAGGGACCGGGCGGCCGCCGGGCGGGTCGCTCCCCCCCGAGGCCTGACACTGGAGCGCGTGCGTTACGGGCGGTGAGCCTCGAGCCGCCATGGCGCGTTCCCAATCGGCCTGCAGGCCCGTGTCAATCAGCGCACCTGACCAATGCGCCCTTTGACGCTCGGGTGAATGCGCACGTAGAATCATCTGTCGGCCGTCCGGGCCGACTTCTTTTCGTATGAAGACCTTCACTCCCAAGCCGCAGCACATCGAGCGTCGCTGGTACCTCGTCGACGCCGATGGCGCCGTGCTCGGGCGGCTCGCCACTCACGTCGCGTCGGTGCTCAAGGGCAAGCACAAGCCGATCTACGCGCCGCACGTCGACACCGGCGATCACGTGGTCGTGATCAACGCCGCGAAGGTTCGGCTCACGGGCGCCAAGCTCCAGAACAAGATCTACTACCACCACTCCGGGTACCCGGGTGGGCTCACCGAGGTGAGCTACGAGCGTCTCATGCGTCAGCGTCCGGCGATGGCCGTCGAGAAGGCCATCCGCGGGATGCTCCCGAAGACGCGGCTCGGGCGCCAGATGGGCCGCAAGCTCGTGGTGTACGCGGGCGAGGACCACCGCCAGGCGGCGCAGCAGCCCCGTCCCCTGAAGCTGGGAGAGATCCCGCGGTGGGAAGGCCTCCCGGCGCCCACGCCGAAGCCCCAGCCGGCCCCGAGAGCCGATCGCCCGGTCAAGAAGGCCGCCGCCAAGCGGACCGCGGGCAAGGCGGCGCCCGCCAAGCGCGCGGGCGTGCGACGCCCGGCCGCGAAGAAGACCACCGCGAAGAAGGCGCCCGCGAAGCGGGCCACCAAGAAGGAGTCCTGAGTTGGCCAAGGCAGCGACCGAAGACATCCTCACCACGGGCCGGCGCAAGGAGGCCGTGGCACGCGTCCGGGTCCGCCCCGGCAGCGGCCAGTTCAGCCTGAACGGACGCCCGCTCGAGGAGTACTTCAACTCTCGCGCCCAGCGGATGACCGTGACGGCGCCCCTGCGGGCGATCCAGCGGGAGAAGGACTTCGACGTCGTCGCCCGCATCCACGGCGGCGGCACGACGGGCCAGGCCGGCGCGCTGCGTCACGGCCTCGCCCGCGCCCTCATCGAGATCGACCCGACCCTTCGCGGACTCCTCAAGGCCGAGGGCTTCCTCACGCGCGACGCGCGCGAGAAGGAGCGCCGCAAGTACGGGCTCAAGAAGGCCCGCAAGGCGCCTCAGTACTCCAAGCGCTGAGCCTCAGACCGCGGTCACCGCGGCCACCGACAGACCCGCCGAGACGGTGAGGGCCACGGCGCCCGCGTCGCGTGCCCGGACGTCCACCGTCCGCCTCGCCACGACGACGGCCCCCGCCACGTGCCCGGCGAGCAGCACGGCCACCTGAACCGCGGCTCGTCCGGCGACCCCGAGCGGGCTCGGCTCGATGGACCAGTCCGCGGTCCCGAACAAATCCCATCCTCGCCCGAGCGGATCGCTGGCCAGGCCGGGGAGGAGCTGCACGCTGACGAGCAGCCGGTTCCGCGCGAGGGCCAGGGCCACCGCCACCCCGGCGAGGGCCGGGACCATCCCCGCCGCGACGCTTCCGGCCGCGCCTCGCCGCGCGCCGATGCGGCCGGCGAGGACCACCAGCGCCCCGCCGGCCGCGGACGCCGCCACCACCGCGAGGGAGCCGCCGACGGCGGGCGGTGCCAGGGAGGAGTCCCGGAACAGGCCGAGGACGAGACCGCCGGCCAGCACGCCGAGGACGAGCTCGGCGCCGGGGGGCGGCGTCCATCCGGTGAGCGCCCGGCGGGGGAGGCGGGCGATCCAGGAGAAGACCAGCCCGATGGGCTCGCAGGCGCCCAGCCAGCGCCCGCGGCCGGTCGCGAGCGCGCCGATGATCGTGGCGATCGAGTACGCGCCGAAGACGAGGGCGACCGTGCCGGGACGCAGCGAATCCCGGAAGGCGACCAGGTACCACGCCCAGGCCGCGGCCGGGACGGCGGCCGGATGGACGCCGGACGGCGCCGTCGCCGGTGCGCCCGGGGCCAGGGCGCGCGCGACCCCATCCCACGGATCGAGCCAGCGCCACACCGGGCCGGCCACGGCGCTGGCCAGCACGAGCAGGGGCCAGCCCGCGCCCACGAGCAGGGCCGGCGCGAGGTTGCGCAGTTCCGAGTCCGGTCCCATCCTTCCGGCGACGACCGCGAGCACGGCCAGCCCGATCGCGGCGATCCGCGCCGCGGTCCGGCCCGGGCCGAGGGGGCCCTCCCACGAGGCGAACGGACCCGATGCGGGCTCGGCCCGGCGCGTGGCGGCGGGCCACCGGTAGGCAAGGGCCGCGACGATCGCCGCCGCGATGAGCGAGGCCACGAGCGGCGACACGGGCAGCTCGATCGCCTCCACGAAGGGGTGTGCGAGCGTGGCCGGCGCGGCCGACGAGATCACCCGCGGCATCGTATCGTGCGCAGGAGACCGATCTTCCGCATCGAACTCACTGGTGTCCACGCCCGAAGGAGCTCGCTGGATGAACCGGCGCCGCAGCGCGACCGCACTCGCCGCATTCGCCCTGATCCTGTCCGCGACGGCCCCGGCCCTCGCGGATCACACCGACCCGCGGGAGCGGCTCGTGATCGAGACCGGCGACGACGAGGTCGTCGGCGGCACCCTCGAATATGGCGCCGGGATCGAGTACCCGCCGGCGGAGGTGTCAGGCACCGGCACGTGGCGTTTCATCGAGCACTTCACTGCCAACCCCGGGACCGACCTCAAGACCTTCCCCATCGGCCGGGACGTGTACGCCTCCGCGGGAACCCTCGGACAGGGTGACGTGCAGCACGTCGGGCAGCGGATCATCCGCCTGACCACGGGGGGAGAGGTCGTTCCCCGGTGGGTGGCCGACCACGGATCCGCGGCCTGCACGCCGATCAACCCGTCCGGGACGACGGGGCTCCAGCACGACGTGGCCGTCGCGCCGGCGGTCAACCCGAAGGTCCTCATCGACGCCACCGACGCCACCGGCCGCTGCCACGATCCGGACGGCGGAGGCCTGGAGATCGTCGACATCAGCGGCATCGAGCGCGAGGGGTTCGAGGCGCGCGAGCTGCACCTCACCCGCCACGCCGGCACCTCTCACACCGTCACCGTGGACGCGACCCGGCCCTGGATCGTCTACAACAGCAGCTCGCAGTTCGCGGGCATGCCCTGGGTTGACGTGCTGGACATCCGTACTTGCCTGGGGCCGGAGCGCCTGCCGCTCGAGACGAAGCGCGAGCGATGCCGCCCGAAGGTGTACCGGATCGAGTTCGAGCCCGAGTGGACGCAGCAGCGCGACTGGGACTCCGGCGAGCTGGTCCCGGGGAGCGAGGCCGCCTGCCACGACATCACGGCCGTGCCCGGGCGCCTCTACTGCGCCGGACTCAACGCGACCCTCGTGCTGGACGTCCGCAACCTCACCGACGCCCGGGGGAACATCCGGGGCAAGCCGCTCGCGTGCGAGGTCATCGACGGGACCGACACCACCGCCAAGGTGACGGACTGCAGCCAGGCGATCGAGTTCAACCCCGGCACGGCGCTTCCCGGCGACGAGGAGGAGCTCCCGCAGCAGCCCGCGGCGACCGGTTGGCGGCTCCTCGGCACGTTCAACCACCCCGGTCGCGCGTGTGCTCCCCCGCCCGAGCAGGTCACCAACTGCAACGGCAACTTCTTCGTGGGCTCGGCGGACGGCATCTCCGTCTCCCACGAGGCCGATCCGGTGCTCGGCGGCAAGTACCTGCTCGTCACCGACGAGCGCGGCGGGGGCGTCGTCCCGCCGAGCTCCTCCTGCACGCCCGGGATCGACAACCCGATCGGCAACGGCGGGGCGCACGTGCTCGACATCCGCAACCCCGCGAAGATCGACTACGCCCTGACGCCGGCCGGCGAGAAGGCCGTGTACCGGGGGGAGATCTTCGTGCCCGCCGCGACGTTCTGCGACATCCACGTGATCGAGCCGATCGCGGGCGAGCACCGCATCCTGGCCGCGTACTACGCGCAGGGGACGAAGATCGTCGACTACGCCGTGGATGCCCAGGGGCGCTGGTCCTTCGAGGAGGTCGCGTCGATGGCCCTCGCCGGTGCGAACACGTGGACGGTCTCGAACTTCAAGACGACGAGGAACGCGGACGGAACACGCACGTACTACTTCGTGGCATCCGACATCCAGCGGGGCATCGACGTGTTCAGCTGGACCGGACCGCCGAACCCGTCCTCCCGGCCGCGCATGATCTCCTCGCCGGGCCCGGCGGCGGGCGCAGGTGACCTGGGGCTGCTGGTCGGAGGGCTGCTCGGGATCCCGGCGGCGGCGTTCATCGGGCGCCGGCGTCGGCCGCGCCGGGCCGCGTAGCTCGCACTAGCCCTCGTCCGGCAGGCTCAGCTCACCGGCGAGCACGCCGGCCAGCACCAGCCGGGCCTGGACCTCGAGCCGCCTCGGGACGTAGAGGTAGACCGGGGTATAGGCCATCCGGTAGGGGCCCTCGCTCTCGCCCTTGACGAACACGGGGATGTCCTCGGACTCCAGTCGCGCGCGCAGGGCGTAGGCCTCCATCGAGGACGAGGCGGTGTGGACGAGGACGAGGTCGTCGTCGCGAGTGCCCGGTTCGGGCGGTTCGAGGTCTGGCAAGGTGAACCGTCGACTACGATACCCGGTCATGCCTCGCCTCTTCGGGACCGACGGCGTTCGCGGCGTCGTGGGCCGCGACCTGGACGATCCACTCGCCGCCGCCCTCGGCCGGGCCCTCGTGGGGACCCTCAACGACCGGGGCGTGCCGCGTCCGCGGGTGGCCATCGGGGGGGACACCAGGCCCTCCGGACCGGGGCTCGCGGACGCCCTCGCGTCGGGCATCCTGGCTGCCGGCGGTGACGTCGTGCGCCTCGGGGTGCTGCCCACCCCCGCCGTCGCCCACCTGGTGGTCGCGGACGGTGCGCACGCCGGGGCGGTGATCTCCGCCTCGCACAACCCGCCCCAGTACAACGGCATCAAGTTCTTCTCCCGTGACGGGCACAAGCTCCCCGACGCGCTCGAGGACGAGATCGAGGCGCGGATGCGCGAGCCGGCCGCCCCGGCGGCCCTCCCGGGCGCCGATCGTCGCGACGACGAGGCGGTCGAGCGCTACGTGGAGTTCGTGACCGCCTCCGCCGGCACGCTGGCCGGGCTCCGGCTCGTCGTCGACTGCGCGCACGGTGCGGCCCATCGCGTGGGCCCGGAGGCCCTGCGCCGGTTGGGCGCGGAGGTGATCGCGATCCACGACGAGCCCGACGGCGAGCGGATCAACGCCGGGTGCGGAGCGACCCATCCACGGACCGTGGCGCGCGCCGTTGCCGAGCACCGTGCCGACGCCGGGGTGGCGTTCGACGGCGACGCCGACCGGGCGCTGTTCGCCGACGCCGACGGCAA
>JBBDTT010000151.1:0-5900 GCA_040904285.1 Actinomycetota bacterium | reverse complement strand
GTCGCCGGCGACGAACCCGTGGGGATGCGCGGCGCCGCGTCCCACCACGGAGCCCGGGTTCAGGGGGACGGGGGTCTCGCTGAACAGGGCCCGGCCCGAGCCGGCCATGACCACGACCCACTCCTCGGAGTCGGGGTGCGTGTGCGCGAACGCCATCTGACCGGGCGCGAACCCTTGTAGCGAGATGTAGTACCCCTCGCCCTGGGTGATCGGGACCCGCCGGAACCCCGAGGGGCACGTTCCGATCAGGTCCTCGGGATGGCTGTGGAACACCCCCAGGTTGCTGAGGACCTCGTCCAGGTGGCCAACGGCCCGGTCGCCCAAGCTCATTTGATCCCCTCCCGCCTCGGAACTGAAAGGGCGTGGCCCTATCAGCCGGCGGCCGCCCTTAGGTACGGGGTGAAGTCTCGCCCATCCGCCCCCTGCCTGCCGTTGGTCTGGAGGTCCTGGCTGATGACCCTTCGGCAATGGCGACCTGAGCGACTACGGGTGCTCGAGCCCGATGACATCAACTCAGCAAACGAAGGCATACTGAGAGCGGGTTGGGATGATGAAACTGCTCAGACTTGCACTTCTCATCGGATCTATGGTTGGGATCGGAATCCTTGGCGTGGGGTTGGCCCAGTCCCTGGGCGAGGACCCCTCCGAGGGGGTACCTCAGAAGACGTACGAAGAGCCCATACAGCCAAGAGATGGGGAGTGCCTTGGGCTATCCAACTTTTCGATGGGAGTCGGGGCCGATGGCCGGGTGAAATCCGAGCACGCATCTCCTGAGGCTGCTGTTCTCAGCATGGCAAGCCATTTTGTCGAACCCGATTCACTGGAATCGAGATCAAAGAGTTCCAACGTCGCGGAGGTGCTCGCCTATGAGGACGACTCTGCCTATGCAGCATTCGACGTATTCAAGACGGGGACCGAGTCGGATCCACGCTGGATAGTGTTCCGGGCTGTCGTGTCCATCCCCTGCGGGTCCGGTTCTCCGTTCGGAGGTGAGGCTGCGGACTCTCCGCCACCGGGAGACAAGCTGCCGGCGGAGCCCCAAACCGGGGTCGGTGGGGAGATGCCGGAGGATATCAGCAGAAGCTAGCCCTGGGAGGACGCAGCGTCGCCCTCTCGTCGTCCCTGGCACAATCCCGCGTCGTGACCGGGACACTGATCAACGTGGCAACCGTGCTGGTGGGGACGGTCGCCGGCACGTTCCTCGGCGACCGCCTGCCGGCCAGGATCCGCGAGACCGTCATGCACTCGCTCGGGCTCGTGACGCTGGTCGTCGGCCTGGGGCAGGCGCTCGAGCTGTTCCAGCCGCCCCTCACCGACTATCGAGCCAGCGTCGTGGTCATCCTGGCCGCGATCCTCTTGGGAGGGGTCCTCGGCGAGCTCCTGCGCATCGAGGGAGGCCTGAACCGGGCCGGGGAGGCGCTCAAGCGCCGGTTCGGCCGCGGCCAGGCCCGGTTCGTCGAGGGGTTCGTGGTGGCCTCGCTCGTGTTCTGTGTGGGCCCGCTCACGGTCCTCGGCTCGATCGAGGACGGCCTGAAGGGCGACTACGACCTGCTGGCGATCAAGGCGCTCCTGGACGGATTCGCGGCGATGGCCTTCGCGTCGGCGCTGGGGTGGGGCGTGGGGTTCTCGGTGATCACGATCCTGGTGTACCAGGGCGGCCTCTCGCTGGCGGCGGGTTCGGTCGAGGGCGTCTTCACGCCGGTCACGATCGCGGCGCTCACCGCGGCCGGCGGGATCCTGATCCTGGGGATCGGCCTTCGGCTCTTGGAGCTCCGGGAGGTCCGGGTCGCGAACCTGCTCCCCGCGCTGGTCCTGGCCCCGGTCGGGATGGCGCTCGTGGGCCGCTTCGCTTGAGTCCTACGCCACGTGTTTGGCTACCTTTCTCGTTTACGCACAGGCCGTCCACTTGTACTCCACATCCCCGTCCCCCTAGCCTGAGGAGGGTCCTTGTCAGACCCATCTGATAGAACACTTGTTCGAGTCTGATAGGGATTCGACCGTGGGGGAAGGACGGTAGGTTGCAGAAATCGCAAACCGCGAGGAGTTCCCGGAGTGACACACTCCATGACTTGGTTGTGGAAGCCTCTCTCCGCTCATATCAGGCCGTGGGCCAGCACGGGCTGCCTTTTTGGGAACTGGGGGAACAGAATGGTTCGCCCAGACCCGACCTCTCGCTACCAGGTCTCGGTCGGATCGAGGAAATTGAAACTGAGGAGACCTTCGACGCGTTCGATACGCAACGGGTCCGTTGGCTACAAAGCCTAGGCTTTGAGCTGTGGGTCCTTGTTCCATCTTCGCGTGTGGCAGAGGCGCATCAGCTCTTGAATGGCCTGGCAGACCGAATCCAGCCGTGGTGGATGACCGAGGACAAGGTCTCATTCGGCCAACCTCGCGAGCCGTAGTAACGTGGGGCTATGGCTGGCCCGCTCTACACTGCGAACTACATTGCCGTCCTCTGGGACTTCGACCAGACGCTGATCCCCGGCTATCAACAGGAGCCTCTGTTCGCTGAGTACGGGATCAACGGGCCTGATTTCTGGAAGGAAGCGACTGGTCTAGTCGACTATTACGGACAGCGAGGTCTTCAGGTAGGTGGGTCCATCTATCTGAACCATATGTTGGCGCACGTTCGGACCGGACGGTTCCCTGGTCTCACCAATTCCAAGCTTCGCGAATTCGGATCCCGGCTGACGTACTACGAAGGCATTCCCGAGTTCTTCGAGGTGGCCCGAAAGCACATCGAAGAAAACGACGAGTTCAAGAAGCACGGCATAACGGTGGAGCACTACATCATCTCCACAGGCCTTCGACAGATCATCCTGGGTAGCTCGGTTGCGCCGTTCGTCCGCGATGTCTGGGCATGCGAGTTCATCGAGACCCCAGCAGACCCAGGCTTCGCGAAGGCGTCCCCTGGCGAGACTCCGCCAGAACGAGAGATCAGCGAGGTTGGCTACTACCTGGACGACACAACCAAGACTCGGGCCGTGTGGGAGATCAACAAGGGCGTAAATATCGAGCCGGGGAAGATCGGCGTCAACGACCAGGTTGCTCCGGAGGATCGCCGGGTTCCGCTGCGCAACATGTTGTACGTGGCAGATGGTCCGAGCGACATTCCGATCCTCTCGATCCTGAACCAATATGAAGGTCAGACGTTGGGTGTCTACAACCCCAATGACGTCCGGCACTTCAAGGCCGTCAAGCGACTGCGCGACCAAGAGCGAGTTCAGGAGGTGGTTTCGGCCGACTACCGTGAAGGCACGACTGCCTACCTTTGGATTCTCGCGACTCTGCAAGAGATTGCTCAGAGGATTGTCCGGGATCGCGACGTCGCGTTGGGTGAACGGATCCGTCACCCGTCGGGCCATGTGGTCTAGGGCCGGTCAATAGGCGTTCCTCAGGTTCACGCCGCCCGGCGGCCGGCGTCCGAGGCGCCCTCGAGGAGGCGGAGCACGGCCGCCTCGATGGGTCCCTGCGTGGCGAGCTGGCCGAACTCCGCCCCCTCACCGAGCCGGTCGAGGTCTCCGCGGATCGTCGTCCCTCCCAGGAAGGCGTCGATCACCCGGGGGTCGATGTAGGACGCCCGGCACACCGCCGGGGTGTTGCCCAGGTAGAGGGCGACCTCCTTGACGGCCCGGACGACGGCCAGGTTGCGGGCCGTCCGGCTGCCCGCGTGGCTCGAGACCCCCAGGGCCACGGCGGCCAGAACGGTCGCCGACCACGTCCGGAAGTCCTTCGCGGTGAACTCGCCACCCGACAGGTCCTTGATGAACGCGTTGATGTCGTCCGACCGCACGTCGATCCACTCGCCGCCTCGCTTGAACGCGAGGAGCTCCCGGCCGCCACCGTCGCGAGCCTTCAGCGCACGGACCAGCCCGGCGACGTCGTGGTCGACCACCGACTGCAGCCGCCGCTTCCCGCCCTTGGCCCGGTAGTCGAACCGCGCGAGGTCGCCCGTGAGCTCGACGTGGGTCCGCCGCATGGTGGCCAGCCCGTAGCTGCCGTTGTCCTGGGCGTAGCCCTCGGACCCGATCCGGAAGAAGCCGAGGTCCAGCAGGCGGGTTGCGCCGGCCAGCACCCGTTCGCGGGTGAACCCGCGGCGCGACAGCATCGCCGCGCAGCGCTCGCGCACTCCCGACAGGGCTCGGGCGAACTCGGTCATGTGATCGAACTTCTCCTGGTCGCGCCGGGTTCGCCACGCGTCGTGATACCGGTACTGGCGCCGGCCCCGCGCGTCGAGCCCGGTGGCCTGGATGTGGCCGTTCGGGAGAGGGCATATCCAGACCTCGGTCCACGCCGGCGGGATCGCGAGCGCGCGGATCCGGGCCAGGGTCTCCGGGTCGCGGATCCTGCGGCCGGCCGCATCCAGGTGCGTGAACCCCCGGCCCGCGCGGCGTCGCGCGATCCCCGGGCCCGAGCAGTCGACACGACGAAGCCGCGGCATGGCGCCTTCGTTCCCGGGGGCCGGTGCGGGCAAACGGCGCGGTATCGTGGCGTGCATGACGCGCGTGCTCTCCGGCATCAAGCCGACGGGGGATATCCACCTGGGCAACTATGTGGGTGCGCTGCGCCAGTGGGTCGCGGACCAGGACGAGTTCGACTGCTTCTACTCGATCGTCGATCTGCACGCGATCACGGTTCCGCAGGACCCCGCGGCGCTGCGCGAGACGACCGTCACGGCGGCGGCGTGGCTCCTGGCCGCCGGCCTCGACCCCGAACGATGCACGCTCTTCGTCCAGTCCCACGTCCACGAGCACGCCGAGCTCGAGTGGGTGCTCGGCTGCCTCACGGGCCTCGGCGAGCTGCGGCGCATGACCCAGTTCAAGGACAAGTCGGCGAAGCAGCAGGAGGGCGCGCTGAGTGCGGGGCTGTTCACCTATCCGGTGCTGCAGGCGGCGGACATCCTGCTGTACCAGGCCCACCGCGTTCCCATCGGCGAGGACCAGCGCCAGCACCTGGAGCTGACCCGGGACATCGCGGGACGGTTCAACGCGCGCTATGGCGAGACGTTCACGCTGCCCGAGGCGGCGATCCCGAAGGTGGGCGCGCGGGTGATGGACCTGCAGGACCCGGCGTCGAAGATGTCCAAGTCCGAGGAATCACCCCGCGGCGTGATCGACCTGGCAGACTCGCCCGAGGCGATCCGCGACAAGATCAAGACCGCCGTCACCGACTCGGGCCGCGAGGTGACGGCGGCCGAGGACAAGCCCGCGATCACCAACCTGCTCACGATCCTGTCGGTGGCGACGGGACGGACCATCCCCGAACTCGAGGCCGAGTTCGCCGGCAGGGGCTACGGGGAGTTCAAGGGCGCGCTGGCCGACGCGCTGGTCGAGTTCCTCCGTCCCGTGCGGGAACGGTTCCTCGAGCTGTCGGGCGACCCGGGGGAGGTGGCCCGGCTGCTCGAGATCGGCGCCGAGAAGGCCCAGGCCGTGGCGGCCAAGACGCTCGGGGAGGTCTACGAGCGCGTCGGCTTCCTGCCCCGCCGGGGCTGAGGCCGGACCGGGTCCGTCGCCCCGGCCTCTGGGTGCGGATCGGACGCGCCGACGGCCCGGCTCGCCGCCCATGCACGGAGGGCCTCGACGTCCTCGGCGCGGCTCACCGACAGCGGCACCGTCGATTCGAGCTCCTTCACGATCTCCTCGGTCGTGAGGGTGCCGCCCGCGGCGAACGCGCGGTAGAGCGCTCCGACGATCGCGGCCTCGATCTCCGCACCCGTGTGCCCGGCCGCGGCCTCCGCGAGCCGGTCCAGGTCGAAGGCTTTCGGGTCGCGGTCCCGGCTCGCGAGGTGCAGTCGGAAGATGTCCCGCCGCTCCCCGGCCGTGGGGAGGTCCACGAAGAAGATCTCGTCGAACCGTCCCTTGCGGAGCAGCTCGGGCGGAAGGGCGCGGACGTCGTTCGAG
>JBBDTT010000150.1:0-5959 GCA_040904285.1 Actinomycetota bacterium | reverse complement strand
CCCCCCGGACCTGGCGATCTGGCCCGAGAACTCGGTCGATCGGGACCCGGAACGCAATCCGGACCTGCGGGCCCTGGTGGAGTCCTCGGTGGGGGAGGTGGGGGTCCCCACGCTCATCGGGGCCATCCCGGACGCCCCGGGGGGCCGGTTCTACAACGAGAACGACTACTACGTGCCCGGCGTGGGTGTGGTGGAGCGGTACCGCAAGCAGCACCCGGTGCCGTTCGGCGAGTACGTGCCATTCCGCCGGTGGCTCGGGTTCATCAAGGAGCTGGCGTTGGTGCCCAGGGACATGGCGCCGGGGGAGGGGCCGGTGCTCTTCGCGGACCCCCGGACCCTCCAGAAGCGGCCCACGGAGGCTCCCCCCATGCCGTTCACCTCGGTGATCTGCTTCGAGAACGCGTTCGGCGACCTCACCCGGCAGGCCGTCAATCTGGGGGCGACGTTCCTGGTGGTCACCACGAACAACCTGACGTTCCAGCGGACGGCGCTGTCCGAGCAGCACGTGGTGTGGAGCCAGGTCCGGGCGGCCGAGAACGGCCGGTGGACGGTCCACGCGGCGCTGACCGGGATCAGCGCGATCGTGGACCCGACCGGGAACGTGGTGGCCCGCACCGGCCTGTTCGAGCCGGCCATCCTGCGCGCCGACATCCCGCCGATCCGACGCCGGACGATCTACACGGCGCTGGGGGACTGGTTCCCGCTGGTGTGCGGGCTGGGGGTGGCCCTGGCGTTCCTGTTCTCGGTGCCGGTCCGGCGCCGGCGCGAGCCTCCCGAGCCGCTGGAGCCGCGCCGACCGCTGGTCATCCTGCCGACCTACGACGAGGCAGCCACCATCGAGGACGTCGTCCGCCGGGTTCTCGCCGCCGACCGGCGGGTCGAGGTCCTGGTCGTCGACGACGCCTCGCCCGACGGCACGGCGGAGGTGGTTCGAAGGCTGGCGGCGGGGGAGTCCCGGGTGAACCTCCTGGTCCGCGAGGGCAAGCGGGGCCTGGCCAGCGCGTATCTCGAGGGGTTCCGGCGGGGGCTCGACGAGGGCCACGACGTGATCGTGGAGATGGACGCGGACCTCTCACACCATCCGGAGGAGCTCCCACGCCTGCTCGAGGCGATCGAGACCAGCGACATGGTGATCGGCTCGCGGTACGTGCCCGGGGGAGCCGTGACCAACTGGTCCCGGGCCCGCGTGATCCTGTCGAAGGGCGGCAACCTCTACGCCCGGACCCTGCTCCGACTCCCCCTGCGCGACGCGACGAGCGGATTCCGCGCCTTCCGCCGGGAAGCCCTCGAGGCGCTCCTGGAGCCCGGGGTGTCCTCGGACGGCTACGGGTTCCAGGTCGAGCTCGCCTACCTGGCCTGGCGGTGGGGCTACGCGGTCGCCGAGGTCCCGATCACGTTCCGCGAACGCGAGCACGGCACGTCGAAGATCAGCCGCCGGATCATCGCCGAGGCCATGCTGAAGGTCACCGGCTGGGCCTGGCGCGACCGCTTCCGCCGCGAGCCTTGAGCGAACGCCCCGGGCTCGGATAGCGTTCGCACCGCGAGCGCCCGGAGGGGAGACACACGGTGTACGAGTTCCTGAAGTTCCTCCACATCCTGGCGATGTTCCTGGCGGTCAGCCTGTTCGTGGGGGGCCAGTTCTACCTCAGGGCACTCGAACGCTCCCGCGACGTCCGGGCCATTCGCCGCGGCTTCCAGGCCGGCAAGACGCTCGACGGAGTGGGCATCGCCGCGGTCCTGCTCGGACTGGTCCTGGGGATCGTCACGGCGATCAACGGGAACCTCGACCTCACCCAGACATGGCTCATCCTGGCCTACGTCCTGTTCCTCGCGATCATGGCCATGGGGATTGCGTACTGGACGCCACGCTCCAAGCGGATCCTGGAGGCGGCCGAGGCGAGCCCGGAGGACGCACCCAGCCCGGCGCTGGTGGCGCTCTTGGAGCGTCCCGTCGACCGATCGATGATGGTCCTCGACCTGCTGCTGTGGGCGGGGATCATCTTCGTGATGGTCATCAAGCCCTTCTCGTAGGGCGCTCACACACAGCCGAACCCCCATAATGGACATTACGTTAAGTTCATCTTGCGTGGGCGGGGGGGGGGGGCCCCCCCCCCCCCCCTGCATTCCCGGGTCACCCTGGGCGCCTGCGTGATTCGCGCCGTGCTTTCCCATCTGCTGGCGCTTACCATCGAGACCCGCGATGGTTTTGAGGGAGACGCTCTCGCGGGTGCGGTGGGGCGCCCTTCGTCTCGCTCCCCCGCTTCTTCTTCGTGCCCCGCACGTACGTTCGAATGGAGGCGCGGTCGGTGGGATCGAACGGGCAGCGCGAACCTCGCCGCGTCGGTCGACCCGTGACGGGGCGGGCCTCCTGGGCGACGACGCTGCTGCTCGTGTCGGTGCTGTTGTTCGGGGGAGCCGCGGTCCTTCAGGTCGGCCGCGACGCGGAGTCCCTGGTCGGCACCCCCGCCCTCGTCCTGCTCGGGCTCGCCGTCGCCTTCCTGATCGCGGGGATACTCACGCTCGGCGCGGCCTTCCGAGCCCGGCGGCGGCTTCGGGAGCGCCTCGGGACGAAGGACTAGGCCAGCGCCAAGAGCCCCTCCACCAGGTTTGCCGTCGAGAAGTCCCCGTTCGTCATCTCCTTCGCGCTGATGGGGGTCCCCCCGCCGTCCCGCCACCAGGTGTACTCGCCCCCGAACAGCCGGTCCACGATCTCCTCCGTGGGCGCGCCCGCGTCGCGCAGCCCCCGTACAGCCGCCGCGCGGTCCTCGAGGTAGCCCAGGAGGGCCTCGATCGGCTCGGTCGCCCGCTCGGGGACCGGCAGGTGGGCGAGGAACAGCCGGCTCGGCGCCAGGGCGGTCACCGCGCGCAGCGAGGCGACCGTCGCGCCGAGGTCCTCCTCCGCCCGCGCGAACCGGGGCCGGGTCGCCGTGACGAGATCCCCGGCGAACACCCACCCTTCCTCGCGGTAGACGAACGCGACGTGCTGCGGGCAGTGGCCGGGGGTCGGCAGGACCTCGTAGCGCCGGCCGGCCTCGATCACCTCGTCGGGCAGGGCCTCACCGCGGACCGGCTCCGGGCGGCCCCAGATGAACTCCCGGGGCGGGGAGAGGACCTCTGGCTCGGCGAGCAGGTCCAGGTGGTCGCGGGGGGCGAGGACCCGGCACTCCCCCGCCAGGGCGGAGGCGCCGCCGCCGTGGTCCTCGTGGCAGTGGGTGAGGGCCAGCGTGCGGGCGCGGCCGGCGACCGCCGCCGCGAGCTCGGCTCGGGCGTGATGCATCGCCGCATCGAACAGGATCCCGTCCACCAGGTAGCAGGCACTCCACCGGTCGATCGGGGCCGCGTGGTCGGCGCACAGGTCGAGGCGCGTGACGGGTCCGAAGGTCTCCGTGCGCAGCACCCGCGGATGCTACCGGCGGAACTCAGTCGTCGTCGCTCGCGAAGGCCCCCACCCAGAGCAACTGGACCACGATCTCGCCGAGCCCGAACAACGTGAGAAGCGCGATCCACGCGGGATGCAGGTGGCCGGTGACCATCCACCAGACCCCGGCGATCACCATCGCGGCCCCCCACGAGTACCCCACAACCCGCCAGAGTCGCCGGAGCCCACGCCGGTCGCCCTGGTCGCGCAGCTTAAGCATCCAAGCGGCGGCAACGAGGACCACGAGAAAAACGACCACTGGGCCAAGGATCGCGAGGGCGAGCACGACCGGACCAGTGTCTCAGGTGTCCAGGAGGTCCTCCACCGTGACGGCCGCGAGGTTCGGGAACGCGCCCTCGCCCAGCGGGCCGGCCAGGCCCTCGACGGCGACGACCCGCATCCCCGCGGCCCGGGCGGACTCGATGCCGACCGGGGAGTCCTCGACCGCGACGCATGCGGCCGGGTCCTCGCCCAGGTGCTCCGCCGCGCGGAGGTAGAGGTCCGGCGCCGGCTTCGGATGCTCCACCTCGTCCCCCGCAACGACCGCGTCGAACGGACCGAGCCGCGCGATCGAACCCTCCACGTAGCGGCGGACAGAGTTCGAGGCCACCGCGAGCTTCACCCGGCCCCGGAGCGTCTCCAATAGGTCCGGGGCGCCGGGCATGACCGGCACGCGCCCCGCCGAACCCCGCTCCACCATGCGCTCCACCATCGCCCGCGACGCGTCCAGGGCGCGGTCGGGGTTCTGCAGCTGCTCCATGACGATGTCGGCCACGCCCTGGACCCCCCGGCCGTGCATCCTCTGAGCGAGCTCGTCGGAGTACTCGAATCCGAACTCCGCGGCGACCTCGGCCTCGACCTCGCGCCAGACCGGCTCGGAGTCGATCAGGACCCCGTCGAGGTCGAAGACGACCGCGCGGACGGCTACCAGCGGACCTTGAGGTGCCGGGCGGCGCGGGCCTCGTCCAGCCGGCGGACGGGCGCCGTCAGTGGGGCCTCGTGGAGGAGGTCGGGGTCCTCCTTCGCCTCGCGGGCGACCTGCAGGAGGGCCTCGGCGAAGGCGTCGAGGGTCTCCTTCGACTCGGTCTCGGTGGGCTCGACCATCAGGCACTCCTCGACGATGAGCGGGAAGTAGACGGTGCTCGGATGGAACCCGAGGTCGATCAGGCGCTTGGCCACGTCCATCGCCCGGATCCCGTGCTTGCGCAGGGGCTTGGCGGTGGACACGAACTCGTGCATCGGGCGGCCGGAGAACGCGAGGGGGAACGCCCCCGTGATCTTCGACGCCAGGTAGTTGGCGTTCAGGACGGCGCGTTCGGCGACCTCGCGGAGACCGTTCGAGCCGTGGGCGACCACGTAGGCGTACGCCCGGACGGCGATCCCGAAGTTGCCGTGGAACCCGTGGACCTGCCCGATCGAGTCCGGCCGGTCGCGGTCGAAGTAGTGGACGTTGCGCTCGCCGTCGTACTCGACGGTCGGCGCGGGCAGGAACGGCACCAGACGCTCGGCCACCCCGACCGGCCCGGCCCCCGGCCCTCCCCCGCCGTGCGGCGTCGCGAAGGTCTTGTGCGTGTTCATGTGGACGATGTCGAACCCCATGTCGCCGGGGCGGACCACGCCCTGGATCGCGTTGAGGTTGGCGCCGTCGTAGTACAGGAGGCCGCCGACCTCGTGGACGATCCGGGCGATCTCCAGGATGTCCTCCTCGAACAGCCCGAGCGTGTTCGGGTTCGTGATCATCAGCCCGGCCACGTCGCCGTCGACCATCTTCTCGAGGGCGCTCAGGTCGACCAGCCCCCGGGCGTCGCTCGGGACCTCGACCGTGTCGTAGCCGGCCAGGGTCACGCTCGCCGGGTTCGTCCCGTGGGCCGAGTCCGGGATCACGATGGTCTTGCGGGCGTCGCCGTTCTTGGTGTGGAACGCCCGCATGATCAGCAGGCCGGTCAGCTCGCCGCCCGCGCCGGCCGCCGGCTGGAGCGTGGCCCGGGCCATGCCGGTGATCTCGCACAGGAGCTGCTCCAGGCTGTGGATCAGGGCCAGCGCCCCCTGGGCCGTCGACTCGGGCTGCAGCGGGTGGAGGCGGCGGAATCCGGCCAGCGCCGCGACCTCCTCCGCCACCTTCGGGTTGTACTTCATCGAGCACGACCCGAGCGGGTAGAAGCCGGTGTCGACGCCGTAGTTGATCTGCGCCAGCCGCGTGAAGTGGCGGACCAGGTCCCGCTCCCCTACCTCGGGCAGGGGCGGCGGCTCGGCCCGGCGCTGGTCGGCCGGCAACTCGACCGCGGGCACGTCCGGCGTGGGCATCTGCGACGCCCGGCGGCCCGGCCGGGACAGCTCGCGCAGCGCGTCAGCGTGCGCCTCGGCAGAGCCGTCGTCGGCGAGCGACTTGAGCCGCACCGTCGGCTCGTGCAGCAGCGTGTTGACGATGCCGCGGGTGAGCGCCTCGACCGCCGCCCGCTGCCGATCGTCGAGGCCGGCGAGCTTGGCTGCGAGTCGGTCGAGCTCGTCGGCGCGGACCTGCTCGGCGCGGGTGCGGAGGGC
>JBBDTT010000149.1:0-5977 GCA_040904285.1 Actinomycetota bacterium | reverse complement strand
GCCTCGCCGACGAACGCCCGGGCCGGCCGGAATCGCGCGGTGACCTCGACGCCCCGCCACCCCAGCCGGGCCCACGACACGGCGACGAGGGCCATCGTCCCCATGGCCAGCGCCCAGGCGAGGACCGACCGGCTCCCGGCCGCGGTGGCGATGAGGATCAGGACGATCGCCGCCCCGAGCGCGATCTGGCGGCGGTCGGGGGTGTCCGTGGGGACCCCGTCAGCGCTCGAACGACTCGACCGGCACCGGGACCTCCTCCAGGACCTCCTCGAGGATCTCGGCCGGGGTGCGGTCGCGGATGCGAGCGTCGGTCGTCAGCACCAGCCGGTGCTCCAGGACCGGGTGGGCCAGCGCCTTCACGTCGTCGGGCAGGCAGAACGCGCGCCCGTCCAGGAGCGCGGCGGCCCGGATCGCGTCCCCCAGGTGCTCCACCGCCCGGGGGCTCGCCCCCACCTGGACGTCCGGATGCTCGCGCGTCGCCCGGGCCAGCGACACCACGTAGCGCCGGACGGGCTCCTCGATCCGCACGGACCCGACCGCCTCGCGGAGGGCGTGCAGGTCGCCCGCCTCGGGCAGGGCCTCGACGGGCCGGGCCCGCGCGGCCGGAGCCCGCTCGAGGATCCGCTCCTCCTCCGCCTCGGAGGGGTAGCCGATCGCCACGCGCAGGAGGAACCGGTCGAGCTGGGCCTCGGGCAACGGGAACGTCCCCTCGAGCTCGACTGGGTTCTGCGTGGCGAGGACGAAGAACGGCTCGGGCAGCTTGTAGGTCGTCCCGTCCGCCGTCACCTGGCGCTCCTGCATGGCCTCCAGGAGCGCGGCCTGGGTCTTGGGCGTCGCCCGGTTGATCTCGTCGGCCAGCAGGACCTGCGTGAAGACCGGGCCCTCGCGGAAGCGGAACTCGTTCGTGGCCAGGTCGAGGACCGACGCCCCCGTGATGTCCGAGGGCATGAGGTCGGGCGTGAACTGGACCCGCTGGAACCGGAGGCCGAGCAGCGACGCGAGGGTCCGCACGAGCGTCGTCTTGCCGACCCCCGGGACGTCGTCGATCAGGACGTGCGAGTCGGTGAGGATGCCGGCCAGGACCAGGCGCAGCGGCACCCGGACCCCGAACAGGCGCTCCTCGACCCGGGCCGCGACCGCCTCGTAGAACGCCTGCCCGGACTCCATACCGGAGTTATACGCGGGGGGGACCCGGCCCGGCGCGGGTACGCTTGGGGAGATGGCCGCACCCTCCGACCCCGCCTGGCAGCCGTCGCTCCTCGACGCCGTCGAGGACGTCCCCGCGATCGATGGATCGTTCGCGTCGCTCGTGCGCGTCGACCTCGACGCGACCTCGTGGATCGACCGCGCGCCGGGGTGGGGGGCCGGGGGCCGGCGGGGTGTTCGAGGCGATCCGCGACTCGCGCCCGTGGGAGCAGCGCTCGCGCCGGGTGTACGACCGGGTCGTGCAGGAGCCCCGCCTGACCGCCCCGTGGAACGCTCGCTCCGGCGAGCCCCTCGAGCCGCCGATCCTGGAGGAGATCCGCCGCGTCCTCTCGGCGCGCTACGAGCGCGACTTCGACTCGATCGGCTTCAACCTGTACCGGGACGGGCGCGACAGCGTGGCATGGCACGCCGATCGCATCCCCAAGGAGGTCGCGGTGCCGATCGTCGCCCTGGTCTCGTTCGGCGAGCCGAGGAAGTTCCAGGTCCGTCCGAAGGGCGGCCGGATCGCGCACTCGTTCCTGCTCGGCGACGGCGACCTCCTCGTCACCGGCGGCGACACCCAGCGCACGTGGGAGCACGCCGTGCCCAAGGTCAAGGAGGCCGGCCCGCGCATCAGCCTGGCCTACCGCCACGACATGCGGCGGCCGAAGGCCGAGTCCGAGTACTGAATCCGACACCAGGAGGCCACCGAATGGACTACAAGCTCGAGCTCGTGCTGATCCCGGTCGCGGACGTCGACCGCGCCAAGGCCTTCTACACCGAGAAGGTGGGGTTCACCCTCGACGTCGACCACCAGCCGAACGACGAGTTCCGGGTCGTGCAGATGACGCCGCCCGGATCGGCGGCCTCGATCACGATCGGGATCGGGATCACGGACGCGGCGCCCGGCTCGTACCGAGGCACCCACCTGGTCGTGACCGACATCGAGGCCGCGCGCGAGGAGCTGGTCGGTCGCGGCGTGGAGGTCAGCGACGTCCGCCACATGACCGCGGAGGGATGGAAGCCGGGCGCCGACCCCGAGCACTCCGCGTTCAACTCGTTCGCCGACTTCGCGGACCCCGACGGCAACACCTGGGTTCTCCAGGAACGGCCCGAGGCGGCCAGCTGACCATGCCGGGGCGAGACAGGCAGGCGGACGCCGCGGCCGTCGACGCGTTCCTGGCGCGGCTGCCGGAGGACCAGCGGGCCGCGCTCGAGCGGCTCCGGCGGCAGATCCGTTCCGCGGCGCCGGAGGCCGTGGAGCGCATCGGGTACGGGATGCCTATGTTCTACGTGGGGACCAGCCCGCTGGTCGGGTTCTCGGCGTGGAAGAACCACCTCGGGTTCTACGGCGCCAGCGGCACGTTGCTCGGGCCCTTCGCCCGCGCCCTCGAGGGCTACGAGACCTCCAAGGGCACGGTCCGGTTCACGCCGGAACGGCCCCTCGCCGCGGCCCTGGTGAGGAAGCTCGTGAAAGCGCGCCTCGCCGAACACGCCGGCCGGTAGGCGCAGCAGTCGTCACGAGTTCTCGTGCTACACTGGTTCTCGTGGAGAGCCAGAACATCACGCTCTCGCTGCCCAGACGGCTGCTCAAGCGGGTGAAGCTCCTCGCCGTCAAGCGCGACACGAGCGTGTCGGGCCTGATGACGGACCTCCTCGAGGAGCTGGTGGAGCGCGACGACGACTACGAGCGCGCGCGCCGGCGGGCGCTCGCCCTGCTCGAGGATGCGCGACCCATGGGCACGTCCGGGGAGGCGAGCTGGACGCGAGACGAGCTCCACCGGCGTTGACGGAGTTCGTCGATTCCAACGTCCTCGTCTACTCCCACGACTCGGCCGCGGGCGCCAGGGGCGAGACTGCACGGTCGCTGCTCGCCCGGCTCTGGCGAGAGCAGGCCGGGGCCGTCAGCGTGCAGGTCCTGCAGGAGTTCGTGGTGGTGGCCACGACGAAGGTCCCCTCGCCGATCGACCTGGACACCGCGTCGAGGATCGTGACCGCGTACGCCGCGTGGCCGACCCACGAGCCGAGCACTGACGACGTCGTCGCGGCGATCGAGCTCGTCCGGCGATACCGGATCTCGTTCTGGGACTCGATGATCGTTCGCAGCGCCGCGCGATTGGGGTGCGACGTGCTGTGGACCGAGGACCTGAACCCCGGCCAGGTCTACGACGGGGTCCGGGTGGAGGATCCCTTCGCCGCCGTCGGATAGGACACGCACTCGTTCCTCCTCGGCGACGGCGACCTCCTCGTCACCGGCGGCGAACCTAGCGCACGTGGGCCGCGAGGAGCTTGTCGGCCGTGGCGTGGAGGGTCAGCGACATCCGGCACATGACGCCGGAGGGCTGGAAGCCGAGCCGCGACTCCGAGGGCCAGCGCTACAAATCCTTCGCCGACTTCGCCGATCCGGACGGCAACACCTGGATCCTGCAGGAACGGCGGCTTGACGCCGTTGTGAACACCTCTGGCTAGGCCAGTCGAGCCGGAACGATCTTGCGGCCACGGTAGGACTGGCCGTTCTTCGCGTGGTTCTCCGGGAAGATCGAGAGCACCTGGTCCACGCCGGTGGCCGACGGCGACTCGATCGGTTGCATTCCTCGCTCCTGGGCGGCTTCACCCATCTGCTGCGTGAACGTGTGGTCTCGGCGTGCCGGAGCGAGAAGTGGATCTCTCCTGGGCATCGGACCAGCCAAGCGGTGGGCGAGGGGGGACTTGAACCCCCATGAGGTTGCCCTCACAGGATCCTGAATCCTGCGCGTCTACCAATTCCGCCACCCGCCCGGGGTGCGCCTCGATCATACGAAACGGTGCGCGCATCGGCGCAGGTCGGGGTAGGTTTGCTGAAAGGGGTGCTGGCTATACTTCCGGCGCGACCGCCCCCGCGCCACCACACACATGGCCAACTTGCGCAACTTCGAGCGCCGGCTGGGGGACCTCGTCGAAGGCTTCTTCGGCAAGGCCTTCCGCAGCAGCCTGCAACCCGTCGAGCTCGGCAGGCGGATCGTCCGGGAGATGGAGGGCGGCCGGACGGTGGGCGTGCGCAACGTGTGGGTACCCAATGCATACGTGTTCACCCTCTCAGCCACCGACCGCGAGCACTTCGAGAAGATGGAGGGCGCGCTGGCGAAGGAGCTCGAGCAGGTCGTCATCGAGGCCGCCCGGGAGCGAGGGTGGGGGCTCCTCGGCCCGCCGGACGTCACGTTCGAGACCGACGAGGGACTCGGCAAGGGCCAGTTCCGGTGCGAGGCCCAGCTGGTCCAGGCCGAGGACGTCGAGACCGGCGCGCACGCCGCGTTCCTCCCCGCGTCGGGCGAGATGAAGGTCGGCGAGAGCTCCGGCTGGTCGCCGCCGCCACAGCTCGTGCTGCTGGACGCCGGGGAGGAGTCCCAGACGTTCACCCTCGACAAGGACACCCTGAGCATCGGGCGCATGAGCGACTGCGACATCGTCCTGGCCGACTCCGGGGCCAGCCGCCGCCACGCCGAGGTCCGGCGCGACGGGGACCGGTTCGTCGTCGCGGACCTCGGATCGACCAACGGGACCCTCGTGAACGAGTCGAAGATCACGGAGCGCGAGCTCGAGGAGGGCGACCGGATCACGATCGGCCGCTCGGTCCTCGAGTTCCGCAGGACGTAGAGGAGAGCGGCGATGACGCCGTTCGTCCTCACGGTCCTGAAGTTCGCGTTCCTCGCCCTGCTGTACTTCTTCGTCTACCGGGCGATCCGGGTGGGCATCGCGGAGGTCCGCGGCCGTCCGGAGCCGCGGCCCGCGGCGGGGCCGAAGGGCCGCGCCGCGCGACCCGCGAAGCGTGCCCGCGACGCGAGCTCGGTCGTCGTCCTCACGCCGGACGGCAAGCGCGCGAAGAGCGTGAAGCTGAACGGGACCGTCCAGATCGGGCGGGCCGAGGCGTGCCAGATCCGCCTGGACGACACGTACTCCTCGCAGTTCCACGCCCGGATCTTCGACAAGGGCGGCGTGTGGCACGTGGAGGACCTCGGCTCGACGAACGGGACGTACCTGAACCAGCGCAAGCTCACCGGGCCGACCCCGGTCGGCGCCGGGGACCGGATCAAGATCGGCAAGTCGATCCTGGAGCTGCGCAAGTGAACGTCTCCCTCGGCGCCCAGACCGACGTCGGCCGGACCCGCGAGACCAACGAGGACGGCTACCTGGCCGAGGACCCGCTCTACGCGGTCGCCGACGGCATGGGGGGGCATCGGGCCGGGGAGGTCGCGTCCCGCATGGCCCTCGAGGCGCTGGCCGAGGTCGAGCCCGACGACGGCCCGCACTCGCTCCCCGAACGGGTCAAGGCCGCCAACCGCGTGGTGCACCAGCGCGCGTCCGAGGACAAGGACCTCGAGGGCATGGGAACCACGCTCACGGCCCTGGTCATGGACGGGAGCGAGGCGCGCATCGCCCACGTCGGCGACTCGCGGGCGTACCTGCTTCGCGACGGTGAGCTGAAGATGCTCACCGAGGACCACACGCTCGTCCGGCGGATGGTGACCGAGGGCAAGCTCACCACCGAGGAGGCCGAGCGCCATCCCCAGCGCAGCATCCTCACGCGGGCCCTCGGGGTGGACGCCGAGGTCGACGTCGACGAGATGACCGTGCGCCTGCGGGGCGGCGACCGGCTCCTGCTGTGCACGGACGGCCTGACCTCCATGCTCGGCGAGGACCGCATCGGCGAGATCCTCCGCTCGGACTCCGACCCGCAGGGCGCCGCCGACGCCCTGGTCGAGGCGGCCAACGAGGCCGGCGGCCAGGACAACATCACGGTCGTGGTCCTCGACGT
>JBBDTT010000148.1:0-5984 GCA_040904285.1 Actinomycetota bacterium | reverse complement strand
CCCGTCCACAACGACGAGCGGGGCGCTCTCGCGCCCCGCTCCGTCGTCGGTCACGTCCCCCGCCTCCTCGAGGCCCTACGCGCCCTCGGGCGCCTCCGGAACCTCGATGTCGCCGCTGATGATCTGAGCCTTGAGCTCATCGAGCTGGGCGATGATCTCGTCGGTCATCAGCTCCGCGTTGCTCTGCGAGTAGTCCACGCCTTCCTCGGCCATGCCGAAGACCTTGAAGCCGGGCTCGAACGAATCGCCCACTGCGTCGGCGATGACGTCGTGCACGGCGGTGTCCACCCGCTTCAACATGGAGGTCAGGATGCGGGGCTGCTGCTCCGCACTCGCGGTCAGGTATTGATCCGAGTCCACCCCGATGGCCAGCGAGCCCTCCGGCTGCTCGACCACGGACTGGAACAACCCGGCCCCCGACGCGCCGGCCGCGTGGTACACGACGTCCGCTCCGTCGTCGTAGAGCTTGTCGGAAAGGGCCTTTCCTCGGGTCGGGTCGTTGAACGCGGTCACGTCGTCGCCGATGTACTCGACCAGCACCTCGACGTCGGGGTTGATGTGCTGCGCTCCGGCCGCGTAGCCGGCCTCGAATTTCTCGATCAGCCCGGTGCCCTGCTGGCCTCCCAGGAACCCGATCGTCCCCGCCTCGCTGGTGAGTGCCGCCGCCGCACCGACCAGGAACGACCCCTCGTGCTCCTTGAACGTCAGGTCGACGATGTTGTCGGCGTCCGTCGCGATGGTCGTCGCGAATCCGTCGATCACGGCGAACAGCGTTTCCGGAAACTCGGGCGCGATCTCGGCGACGCCCGGAGAGAACGCGAACCCGATGCACAGGATCAGGTCGAACCCCTGGTCGGCCAGATTCTGCACGTTCGCGTCGCGGTTCGACCCGCTGGCGTTTGGCTCGAGCGTCTCGACGTTCTCCTCGCTGATGAGGCCCTCGTCGATGGCGGCCTGGAGCCCGCGGTCGGCGGCGTCGTTGAACGACTGGTCGCCGAGGCCGCCGATGTCGAATGCGACGCCGACCCGCAGGTCGCTGGTCGGAGCGCCGGTCGTCGGCGAGCCGTCATCGCCAGGATCCGCCGGATTGTCACCGCCGCACGCAGCCGCCGTCAGGGCGAACAGGGCGACGAGGATCAGGTACCGGAGCCGTCTTCCGCGCATGCCTCCCCCTCCTTCGTCGACCGGGCATACGTGCGCCGGCCGTCAGCGAGATTCTCGAACCCCGTGCAGGGCCGCGTCAAAGCCGGGTAGGGGCTAGTTGAGGGGTTGCAATCCCACGAGCGCTCACCCAGAATCGCTTCTCCATGCAGCGCTACTTTGGCTTCGAGTGGTACTTCGCGGGGCACAGCCCGGCGTAACCCTCGTCGCCACCCACAGGACAGGGACCCCGGGCAGATGGCCCGGGGTTTTTCGTTCTCCCGGCCGGCCCGCCCGATCGAGAGGTGGTGGAGATGGTGGTGGTCATGAAGACCTCGGCCTCCGCGGAGGAGGTCCAGCAGGTCGTGGATCGCGTCCTCGAGGCGGGCGGGGAGGCCTTCGTGTCCCCCGGTGAGACGCGGACGATCATCGGGCTGATCGGGGACACCACCAGGTTCATGGAGCTGCCGCTGTCGCAGCTGCCGGGGGTGGAGAGCGTCATCCGGGTGGGCCGTCCGTACAAGCTCGTCGCCCGGGAGCTCCACCCCGAGCCGAGCACGGTCAGGGTCGGCTCGCATCCGATCGACCGCAAGACGGTCACGGTCATCGCCGGGCCGTGTGCGGTGGAGAGCCTCGAGCAGACCCTCGAGGCGGCCCGCATGGCCAAGCGAGCGGGCGCGCACCTGCTCCGCGGGGGCGCCTACAAGCCCCGGAGCTCCCCGTACTCGTTCCAGGGGCTGGCCGAGCGCGGGCTGGAGATCCTCGCGGCGTGCCGGGAAGAGACCGGTCTGCCGGTGGTCACGGAGGTGCTCGAGGCGCGTGACGTCGAGCTGGTCGGCACGCATGCCGACGCGCTGCAGATCGGCGCGCGCAACATGCAGAACTTCTCGCTGCTGAAGGAGGTCGGGAAGGCCCGCCTGCCCGTGATCCTCAAGCGAGGCCTGTCCGCCACCGTCGAGGAATGGCTGATGGCCGCGGAGTACATCGCCCGCGAGGGAAACATGGACATCGTCCTGTGCGAGCGCGGCATCCGCACCTTCGAGACCGCCACGCGGAACACCCTCGATCTCGCCGGCATGGTCGTGGCTCGCGAGGCAACCCATCTCCCGGTCATCTGCGACCCGTCCCACGCCACGGGCGTTCGGGAGCTCGTGGGCCCCATGGCCCGGGCGGCCATCGCCGCCGGCGCCGACGGGATCATGGTCGAGATCCATCCGAACCCCGGCCAGGCCCTCTCGGACGGCCCCCAGGCCCTAACCGGGAGAGACCTCGACACGCTGGTCGAGGAGCTGGCCGCGGTGGGCGCGACCCTCGGCAAGCCGGTGCCGGGTTTCCGCCGCGACACGAGCGCTCGTTCGAGGGTCGGGTGGGGTTCGGCGAACTGAGCCGTTAGACGGCGGGGGTGAGCTCGCCGATCACGCAGCCCGCCTGCTTCCACTTCTTGATGCTGTCGGCGGGTGAGCCGTTGCGGCTGCGCCGGCGATCCGCGAGGACCGCGCCGAGCTGGTCGAACTCGGGGCTGTCCGCGGGAATCACGCGAACGGCGGCCATGAAGCGGTGGAGAGCCGTGTCCTTGCCCTTCTCGCGCCGGGTGATCACGACGACCTCGTCGGAGTCGGGGATACCCGGGACGAACTGCTCGCCGGCCTTGCGGTCCGGATCGGAGAGCACGTAGATCCGGCCGTTCTGGTACACGAACCACGACGGCGCGGCCACGTCGCGACCCTCGTGGATCACGCCGATCCACGCAACGTCGGTGCCCTTCAGCCCCTTCTCGACCGGCGGGGGGAGCTTGGGCTGAGCGGCCTGCAGGAACACCTCGAACTCGACCTGACTCACCAGGACGCCCTCGATGAGGAAGGAGGCCAGGTGGATGCCGCCCTGCATGAACTTCGCGTCCTCGAGGAGATCGTCCAGCCTGGTGACGTCCATCGTTCCGATCATCCGCGTCAGGCGGGGGCCGAATCGGTGCGTGACGTCCCCGTCCGGACCGATGAACTCGACGGATTCGCGCACCAGGCCCTGGGGCGCTTGCCAGTGCCGCACCAGGTGGAAGGGCAGCGCGCGGCCCGGGAGGGCGACGCAGTACACCGCCGACGGACCGCCGTCGTCCTCGGTGCGAACGCGGGCGTCGATCAGGGCGGCGAGGACCAGGTCGGCCGGCTCAGGCACGGCGCGAATGATAGCCGAGGCGCCGGTCAGGCCATCCGGCTGAGCCAGAGGGTTGGCTCCCCGAGCTCGGGCATGGAGGGCAGGTTCTCCGCGGCCTCCCACATCCGGCCGAGCAGGGCCTTGTCCGCGCGATCGGCAACGGCGTCGCAGAACGAGCGTCCCAGCGCGTACTGCTCCTCGGAGGTCTCGATGCCGAGCAGCTGCTCGACCAGCCTCGTCTCGCCCGCGGTGCCCTCCCGCCGGCGGCGCATCGCTTCCTCGATCTGACCGGGGTTGGTGAGCATGCGCCGAGCCACTCCTGCCAGGACGTGCTCCGCGTACCCCTCGGACACCGCCGTGAACGCCTGGACCCGCGCCAGCAGGAGTCGCCCCTCATCGGTGAGGGTCCGCTCGACCAGCTCGCCAGGGCTTCCGAAGGCGTCCCCCAGCCGCTCGGGGTCGGTGAGGTCCAGGCCCGCCAGGCGCTCCTCGAGCCCGGCCAGGCTCAACTCGCTGCCGTCGGTGAACTCGCGAACCAGGGCCTGGAAGTGCTCGCGCACCCACGGACGCGCGAACTCGAAGCGGTGGGCCACCTCGTGGATGGCGACGTAGGCCCGGAACTCGGTCGGCTCCAGGCTCCATTCCTTCTCGGCCTGGGCGATGTTCGGCACGACGAAGCCGACGGTCTGCGTATCCCGCGGGATGGCCACGTCGTTCTGGCCCAGCACCCGCTGCCCGAGGTAGCCGAGGACCGTCCCCATCTGCGCGCCTAGGAGCAGCGGGGCCATCCGGTCCATCAGGGCATCGAGCATCGGCACGGGCGCGGCCGGCCCCGCCTCCTGGGCGGCGGCAAGCGCTTGGGCCAGCTTGGCGGCGACCGGCTCGACCAGCTCTCGAAGGCTGTTCACGTTCGACTCGACCCAGGCCGCACGCCGGTCGCATCGCACGAGGGCGAGGTCCGAGGGGGGCTCGAGTCCGGTGAACGCGGCGATCTCCAACTCCGCCGCGCGAACGAGGTCCTCCAACTGTCGCCGGTCCTCGGGTGACGGAGCGGTGTCCTCCTGGCTCCATGCGGCGACGGCGATGCCGACCTGCCGGGCGAGCTCCCAGTTCACGGGGCCGGTCCCGGAGAGGAGCACGCGTTGCAACTCACGAAACAGGGGTACGTCCCCCAGGACGTCGCCCAGCGGCGTTTCGGGGCTCTCCTCCGGGGGGTCGTCCATCGAGGCCATTGTAGGGTGGCCTCTCGATGACGAAGGCGGCCCTGCGCGAGGCTACCGAGGCGGACATCGACGCGCTGATCGTCCTCAAGGACGCCGCGACGGAGGGCTGGGACCCCGAGCCGCAGGACCCGGTCGCGGCCCACCGCGTCCAGCGGGTGCTGTTCGCTCACATGCTCGAGTACGGCACCATAATCGCGGCCCTGCAGGACGACGAGCCCATCGGGTTCGGCACCGCGATCCGGCGGGAGGACGCCTGGTTCCTATCCCAGCTGTTCGTCCGCCCCGACGCGCAGAGCGTCGGGCTCGGCGCGCGGATCCTCGACGAGCTTCTCGCCAGGCCCGAGGCGACCGGCGCGCGCGTGCGGTGCGTGGTCTCCTCGAGTGACCCGCGAGCTTTCGGGCTCTACCTGTCCCGGGGGATGCTGCCCGGCTGGCTCATGGTCCAGTTTCTGCGTCGCGGGGCGCCCCCGGTTGCTCCGGAGTCCGAACCCGACGTCCTCGTCGACTCCGACCAGGGCGAGATCGACGTCCTCGACCGTGAGGTCCGGGGCTGGGCCCGCACGGTCGACCACGGGTTGCTGCGGCGGATCGGGACGGGCCACGCGCTCCGCCGCGAGGGCCAGCTCGCCGCCTTCGCCTACGTCCAGCCGAACGGCCGGGTGGGCCCCCTCGTGGCCCGCGACGAGTCGTCACTGATCGAGATGGTCGATCTCGCCGACGTCCGGGCGGGAGCCGGGGCCATCTGGTCGGTGGCCTCGTCGTCTCCGGCTCTCGTCCGGCGGCTGCTGCAGCTCGGGTACCGCCCGGGATGGATCTCGACGTTCTGTGCCGACGGAGCCGTCGGCCCGTTCGATCGCGTGGCGCTGGCCGGCGGCGCCGTGCTGTGAACGTGGTGCACGCGTTCCGGGAGCGGATCCGGGGTGAGGTGCTCACCGACGACGCCACCCTGGAGCGCTACTCCCGTGACGCCAGTCCGTTCCGGGTGCGCCCCAAGGCGGTCGTCGTCGCCGCCGTGGAGGAGGACGTGGCGGCGGTGGTCGACATCTGCCGGGACGCGGAGATGACGCTCACGCCGCGGTCGGGCGGGACCGGCCTGGCCGGACAGTCGATCGGCTCGGGTGTGGTCCTGGACGTGGGCGCACTGCCAGTGGTCGTCCAGGTCGCCGCCGACGGAGAGCGCGTGACCGCCTCGGCCTCGGCAACCGTCGACGCCGTGAACGCCGCGCTGGAGGTGTACGGACGCCGACTCGGTCCCGACCTCACCTCGTCGGACCGGGCGCGGGTCGGCGGGATCGTCGCCACGAACGCCTGCGGCGCTGCCTCGCACCGGTTCGGACGCGCCGCGGACACGCTCGAGGCGGTCGAGGCGATCCTCGGGACCGGCGAGCGGCGCGTCTTCGAGGCGACTCCGCCTCCCGAGGGCGGCGGCGGGCTGGCTCGCGCCTCCTCGGGGTTCGTGGGGGACGGACT
>JBBDTT010000147.1:0-6009 GCA_040904285.1 Actinomycetota bacterium | reverse complement strand
GCCGCGGCCCGGGCCTCGGCGCGTCCGGCCAGGCGCGGCGCGACGCGTTCGCTCAGGATCACGCCGCCCAGCACCATGGCGCCACCGAGGATCACCCAGGCCGTAAGGTGCTCGCCCAGCAGGATCCACCCCCACGACAGGGAGAACAGCGGGACCAGGTAGATCCAGGCGGCCGTCGAGGAAGCCTCGAGCTTTGTCAGCGCCAGGTTCCACACCGCGTAGGCGTACACGGTGCAGCCGAGGGCCAGGAAGACGAGCCACGCCCAGTCCGAGCCGTTCAGGCGAGGCAGGTCCCGCAGCCCCGGGGCGATCGCGAACGGCGCGATCAGGATGCTCCCCCCGATCATGGTGATCGCCGTCACCGGCAGGCCGCCGTACTTCGAGACGAGGGGCTTCGCGAGGACCGTGTAGACCGCCCAGCACACCGGTGACAGGACGACAACCGCCCCCTTCAGGCTCGAGACCTCCAACGAGGCGCCGGGGACGGCGAGCAAGGTAAGGACGGCCACCCCGCCCAGCGCGACGGCGATGCCCACCCGCCGGGCCGGCGTGATCGTCTCGCCGAGGAGCCGCGCGGAGAGGACGGCGACCATCACGGGCATCGCCGCGACGATCAGCGCGGCCACGCCCGCCGAGACGAACTGCTGGCCGTAGTTCAGGGCCAGGTGGTAGCCGCCCACGCCGGCGAGCGCCATCACGGCGAGGCGCGCCAGGTCCCGCCGCTCGATGCGGGCCCGGGCCGGAGGCCACACCGCCATCAGGATGCCGAACGCCGCGGCGGTGATCGCGAACCGGAACATCGCCAGGCCCAGCGGGGACGCGTGGCGGAGGACGATCTTGAGGGCGACGAAGGCCAGTCCCCACTGCAGGACGACCGTGAGCAGGAGCAGGTGGAACCCTCGGCGCCCCACTAGGCTTCGTCCATGACCGTCGACCTCCGGTCCGACACGGTAACAAAGCCCTCCGAGACGATGCGCCGGGCCATGGCCGCGGCCGAGGTCGGCGACGACTGGTACGGCGACGACCCGACCGTCAACCGGCTCCAGATGCGCGCCGCCGAGCTGACCGGCAAGGAGGCCGCGCTGTACGTGGCCACCGGCACCCTGGCCAACCGGATCGCCCACCATGTCTTCACCCGCAACGGTCAGCGCGTCGTCTGCGAGCAGTTCAGCCACGTGAACACCGTGGAGATCAACTCCGCGGCGACGCTGTCGGGGATCTCGTACAAGCCGGTCTCCACGGAGGGGGGGCGGCTGACGCCGGAGGCCGTCGCCGAGGCCATCCAGCCCGACCCGTTCGGCGTGGTCGGGCTGGTGTCCATCGAGAACACCCACCAGATCAGCGGCGGGACCGTGATGGCCCTCGACGACGCCCGCGGGATCCACAAGGTGGCCGCCGACGCGAGCCTCCCGGTGCACCTCGACGGCGCCCGGATCTTCAACGCGAGCGTGGCCTCCGGCGTGCCGGTCCCGGAGTTCGCGGATGAGGCGGACTCGCTCATGTTCTGCCTGTCCAAGGGGCTCGGCGCGCCTATCGGCTCGATGGTGTGCGGGACGGCGGACTTCGTCGAGGAAGCCCGGCGGACGAAGATGCTGTTCGGCGGGGCGTGGCGCCAGGCGGGCGTGATCGCCGCCGCCGGCCTCGTGGCGCTCGAGGAGGGCCCGAAGCGCCTCCACGAGGACCACGAACGCGCTCGCCGCCTGGCCGGGGGCATCGCCGACGCCACCCCCGGCGCGATCGACCCCGCCGGGGTCGAGACCAACATCCTGTTCGTCGGGACCGGGCCTCTCGGCCTCGACCCCTTCGCGGCGCGCGAACGGCTGATGGAGGCTGGTGTCCTGACGAACGTGGTCGCCGGCAGGCTCCGCCTGGTTACCCACCTCGACGTCGACGACGCAGGCATCGACACGGCACTGGCAGCCTGGCGGAGCCTCGGGGCGACCTGATGGGGGCCGCGCCGCAACCCGAGCCGCTGGTCATTCGCTCGGATCCCATCAAGGTCGCCGTGGCGATTGTCTGGATGCTGGGCATCGCGCTGGCTGTGGCTGTGATCGGAGCACCCAGCCCGAGTCGGTGGTTCTGGGTGGCCGGTCTCGTCCTGCTTGCGGCCGCAGTGTTCGCGGCGGGTTGGTCGCGCGAGCCCCTGCTGGTCGCGGATGCGGAAGGGTTGAGGGGTAAGGGAGTCGACACGTTGATCTGGGAGCAGATCGCCGGATTCGAAGCCGACTCCTTCGATGGAGCCAGGTTCGTTTCGATCCGCCTCACCGACGGAACGCGGAGGGCCGTGCACACGGGTCTGGGGGAGTCGTCGGTGAAGCAGCTCACGAACGAGCTCAACCTGCAACTGGTTGGTCGTAGACCCCGCTAGCCCTCCTGCGCTCGCGCCGGGGCGAGCTCTGCGGCGAGCATGCCGGCCAGGATCAGAGCGGCGCCGGACCAGCCCAGGACGGTCAGAGTCTCACCGAGGAGGACGAACCCGAACAGGCCGGCGAAGGCGGGCTCGCTGACCAGGATCAGCGCGGTGCGCGTGGGCGACAGGTACCGCTGGGCCCGGGTCTGGATGAAGAACGCGATCGCGCTGGCGTAGACCGCCGTGAGGACGATCGCGAGCCACACGTCTCGCCCGGCCACGGCGACCGGCGTCTCGAAGCCGAGGCTCAACCACGCGGACAGCGTCGCCGTGACCCACATCTGGATCGTGGTCATCGCCCCGGTGGGCAGGTCGGGCGCGAACCGGCCGAGGATCACGATGTGCACGGCGAACGAGACCGCGCACAGCAGGACCAGGCTCTCGCCGCGGCCGAACCGGAAGCCGGCCTCGGTCACCGACAGGAGGCCGAGGCCGATCGTCGCCAGGACCACACCCACCACGGCGCCGCGGACCGGAAGCCGGCGGAGCAGCAGGGCCGTGAGGATCGGCGTGAACACCACGAACAGCCCGGTGATGAACCCGGCGTTCGACGCCTGGGTGTGCTGCAGGCCGACGGTCTGCAGGGCGTAGCCGGCGAACAGCGCGACGCCTGCCGCGGCCGAGGCGAGGAGCGGCTTGAGCCCGAACCCGCGCAGGTCCCGTCCGAACACCACGGTCATCAGTCCCGCCGCGATCCCGAACCGGATCGCCAGGAACTGGAAGGGCGGGATGATCTCCACGGCGTCCTTGACGACCGGGAACGTGAACCCCCACACGGCGGCGACCCCGACGAGGGCGAGCTCCAGGCCACGGTGACGTCCGGGCGCCTCGGCGGCGTTCACGCGGCCGCCAGGCGCTTCAGCGTCCGGACGTCCCGAAGGTGGTCCTCGCGCCGCCCGGGGGTCTCCACGAGCACGGTCGCGTTCCGGACCGCGGGCTCCGCCAGGATCGCGGCGAACCCCGCCTCGCCGATACCGCCCGAGCCGATGTTGGTGTGCCGGTCGCGCTTCGAGCCCCGGGGGAAGGCCGCGTCGTTCGCGTGCACCAGCCGGAGGCGGGGCTCGAGGCCGGTCTCCCTGACCTCCTCGAAGCAGCCACGCACCGACTGGGGCTCGTCGAGCGCGTAACCGGCGGCGAACAGGTGGCAGGTGTCCAGGCAGAGCCCGATCCGAGGGTGGCCGCCGAGTGCGTCAAAGAGCTCGGCGGCCTGGGGGATCGTGGCGGCGACCGAGCCCTGGCCGCCGGCGGTGAGCTCGACCAGGACCTCGGTCCGCTCGGCGCGTTCCGCGATCCGGGTCAGCGATGCGACGGCCCGGGGGAGGGTGTCGGCCCGCTCGCCCCTCGCACCGCCCGAGCCCGCGTGGACGACGAGGCCGGCCGCGCCCAGGGCCTCGGCGGCCTCGAGGTCGCCGATCGCGGATGCCACGCTCTTGTCCACGAACTCGGGATTGGGGGAGGCCACGTTCACCAGGTAGGTGACGTGGACGAACAGTGGACCGAGCCCCTCGGCGGCGAGGCGCGCCCGGAAGGCGGAGGCGGTCTCGGGAGGGACCGTTCGCGAGGCCCACGCCCGCGGGTTCGACGCGAAGAGCTGGAGCGCGTCGGCCTCGACCTCGAGGGCCTTGTCGATGCCCGAGATCCACCCGTGCGGGGTGAAGACGTGCGCGCCGATCCGCATCGACGCGAAGGCTAGCGGTCGAGCTCAGGCGACGTAGATCGTGACCTCGTCGCCCTGCTCGACGGTGGTGCCCTCCTCCGGACTCTGGCCGACGACCTCGTCGTGGTCGGAGTTCGGGATCTCCACGACATCCACCCGGAGGCCGAGGCCCTCGAGGCGGTCGACCGCGGCCCCGGTCTCCATCCCGACGACGTCGGGCATCGGGAACTGGCGGGGCCCCATCGAGACGAAGATCGTGACGGTATCGCCGCGGTGCAGGGCGGTGCCGGCCTCGGGGTCGCTGCGGATGACGACCCCGCGCTCGACGTCGGTGCTGAACTCCTCGACCACCGAGGGGACCAGGCCGGCCTCCAGGACCTTGGACTCGGCCTCCTGGCGGGGGTCGCCGGCGATGCTCGGGACGGGGACCGGCCGCGGCCCGCGGCTCAGCACGACCGCGACGGTCTTTCCGACCTCGTACCGACTGCCGGGGCCGGGCTCGGTGCGGATTACGTTGCCCTCCTCGATGCGCTCGTCGTACGCCCGCTGGGGCTCGCCGACCCTGAACCCGGCGTTCTCCAGGGCCTTCCTCGCGGCGGCGAAGGGCTGGTTCCCGACGTCCGGGATCGACCGCAGCTCCGCGCCGAGGGACAGGGCCACGGTGATCGTCGACCCCTTCTCGACCGTCTCGCCCTCGGCCAGGTTCTGTCGCGCCACGCGGTTCTGTGGGATCGAGGTGGAGTAGACGCCGTCGCCGACGTCGAGCTCCAGCCCCACCTTGGCGAGCTCGGCCTCGGCCTGGCCTCGGGTCAGCCCGATCAGGCCCGGCACCGTGCGGTTGTGGGGGATGGCGTACGTCCAGGTCGCCCACCCCCCCGCGAGGAGAGCCAGGATCAGGGCGATCGCGGTCGAGATCTTGCGCAGGGTCCGCTTGCGCCGCGCGCGGGGAGCGAGCGTCCGGGGGATGGTCACGGTCGGCGCCCGGTCGTCGGGGACGACGTCCGACGGCGGGATCTCCCGGACCAGCCCCTGGAGGGTCTTGGACGGGGGCAGCCCATGCATGCAGGCGACGACGTCGCGGCGCATCGCGGCGGCCGAGGTGGGCCGGCGCTCGCGGTCCTTTTCCGTGGAGTGCCCGACCAGGCGGTCCAGGGCCGCGGGCACCATCGCGTTGACCCGCGAGGGCGGCGGCACCCGGTCGGACAGGTGCTTGTAGGCGATCGCCACGCTGGTCTCGCCCGAGAACGGCACGCGCCCCGTGAGCAGCTCGAACAGCACGATCCCGAGCGAGTACAGGTCGGTTCGCGCGTCCGCGGGATCGCCCTGGACCTGTTCGGGCGCCAGGTACTGGACCGTTCCGGTGACGGTCCCCGGTGCGTGCGTGATGGCGGACTCGGCCAGCGCGCGGGCCAGGCCGAAGTCGGCCACCTTCACCACCCCGTCGAGGGTGACCAGGATGTTCTCGGGCTTGATGTCCCGGTGGACGATGCCGCGGGTGTGCGCGTGGTCGAGGGCGGCGAGGACCTGGATCGCGACGTCCGCCGACTGCGCCGCCGACAGGCGTCCGACTCGCGCGAGGACCTGGCGCAGGCTGTGCCCGCGGACGAACTCCATGACCATGAAATAGGTGCCGCCCGTCGTGGCCCCCCAGTCGTGGACGGCCACGATGTTCGAGTGCCCGAGCATGGCGGCCGCGCGCGCCTCCCGGCGGAAGCGCTCGATGAAGCCAGGGTCCCCCGCCAGGCTGGTGTGGAGGACCTTGAGGGCCACCTCGCGGTCGAGCACGGCGTCGTGGGCGCGATACACCTCACCCATCCCGCCGGACGCGATCCGGGAGATGATTTGATACCGACCGTCGACAGTGGTTTCGATCACGGCGATTTCCGCGGGGAGAGCGGCCGCGTTCATTATACGAGGGGGTCCATGCCAGAATACGGAGGCG
>JBBDTT010000146.1:0-6014 GCA_040904285.1 Actinomycetota bacterium | reverse complement strand
CGCTCACGCCCACGAACGCGTCCGCGCCCCGGAACGCCTCGTCCAGCCCGCCGCTGATGCCCGAGCGGTTCGTGTGCTCGGCGATCCACCGCTTCTGGTCGTTCATGTTCTCGGTCCGGCCCGGGTGCAGCACGCCGGAGCGATCCGCGCCGATCACGTCGCCCACCCCGACGTGGAGGAGCAGCTTCGTGCAGGCCACGCCGGCCGCGCCCATACCGAGGAACACCACGCGCATCCCCTCGAGCGGCTTGCCCACCACCTTCGCGGCGTTGATGAGCGCGGCCAGGACGACGACAGCGGTCCCGTGCTGGTCGTCGTGGAAGACGGGGATGTCGAGCTCCTCGCGCAGCCGCTCCTCGACCTCGAAGCAGGCCGGCGCCGCGATGTCCTCGAGGTTGATCCCGCCGAACCCGGGGGCCACGCCCTTCGCGATCGTGATGAGCTCCTCGGTGGAGTCCGCCCGGACGCAGATGGGGTAGGCGTCGATGTCGGCGAACTCCTTGAAGAGCATCGCCTTGCCCTCCATCACCGGCAGCGCCGCCTCGGGTCCGATGTCGCCCAGCCCGAGGACCGCCGTCCCGTCGGTCAGCACCGCGACCGAGTTCCCCTTGATGGTCAGGTCCCACACGCGCTCGGGATCCTCGGCCACGGCGCTCGAGACGCGCCCCACGCCGGGCGTGTAGGCCATCGACAGGTCGTCGCGGCCCTTCAGGGGGAACTTGGGCGTCACCGCGATCTTGCCGCCGGCATGCAGCGTGAACACCCGGTCGCTGACCTCGCGGACCTCGACGCCGTCCACCGCCCGGGCCGCGTCGGCGATCGCCTGGCCGTGCTCCTCGCTGCGGGCCTTCACGGTGATGTCGCGCACCACCATCGTGCCGCGATGCTCGACCAGGTCGATCCCGCCGATGTCGCCGCCGGCGGTCCCGATCGCGGTCGTGAGCCGCCCGAGGGTGCCGGGCACGTTCTGCAGGTTCAACCGCAACGTGAACGTGTAGCCGGCCGAGGGAGCGATCTGTGCCATGGGAGCAGGGATTATGCGCCGTTCGGCCGTAGGATGAGTTCGAGCCATGCTCGCCCGCCCGTCCCGCACTCGTCCGGCGCTTGCCCTCGCCGCGCTGCTCCTGATGGCCTCGGCCTGCACGGAGGGCGGCGGGGACCCCCTGGGTCTCGACCGAACACCGACGACCAGGGCGCCCGGAGGCGGGGACGGCTCACCCGGAGGCGGGGACGGAGGCGGCGGCGGCGGCCCACCGCCGGCCACGGTCGAGGACTCGGGGGGCGTCGGCGCCAACGGGCCGGCCATCCTCCGCGGATCGATCCCCTACCTGATCATCGAGGTCGACTTCCAGGACGGCGTCAAGCCCTCGGAGGAGGCCCTCGATTACCTGGCGAACGTCCTGGGAGCGGTGGTCGACAAGCCGGAGGGCATCTCGTTCCAGGGCGGCAACCAGTTCTCGTCGCCCCGGACCTCGTGGACCACCCAGGACCTTCGCGACGCCGCCGCGACGAACCGGACCCGCTACTCGCATCCGGGTCGCGTCGTGATCTACCTGCTGTACGTGCGAGGCGGGTTCGCCGAGGACGACGAGGAGACGAGCGCCCTGGGCGTCGCCTACAGCGCGAGCGAGGTCGGCATCTTCCCCGAGCGATGGAGCGGTCTCGGGATGCTGCTCGGCGGCGGCGACGCGGTCGAGCGCGCCGTCGTGACGCACGAGGCCGGCCACCTGCTGGGCCTGGTCAACCTCACGTACACGAGCGACGCGCCCCACGAGGATCCCGACCACCCCGGGCACTCCGCGAGCGACGAGTCGGTCATGTTCTGGGCCGTCGACACGACCGCGGTCGGGCAGCTGTTCAGCGGCCCGCCCCCGGACGCATTCGACGCCGACGACCTGGCCGACCTCGAGGGCCTGAAGTCCGGCCGGTACTGAGCTACAGGCGGTCGCGGAACCAGTCGAGGGTCCGGCGGACCCCCTCCTCCAGGGAGACCTGGGGCGCGTAGCCCAGGACCCGGCCGGCCTTCGAGATGTCGGCCTGGCTGTGGCGGGCCTCGCCGACCCGCGCCGGGCCGTGGACCGGAGCCGGGTGATCCCCCGGCTCGATGCGGTGGAACACCCCGAGGAGCTCGTTGACGGTGGTCCGGCCGCCCTGGCCGACGTTGAACCACTGACCGCCGGCCTCGTCCCCGGCCTCGGCCGCGCGGCGGTTGGCCTGGACGACGTCGGCGATGAACGTGAAGTCGCGGCTCTGGTCCCCGTCGCCGAAGATCGTCGGCGCCTCCCCCTTCAGGATCGCCGCGGCGAAGCGAGGGATCAGCGCGCTGTACTCGCTGGAGGGGTCCTGCCGCGGCCCGAACACGTTGAAGTAGCGCAGGCAAACCGTCGAGAAGCCGCACGAGGCGAAGAACGCGCGGCCGTAGTGCTCCCCGGCGAGCTTGGCCACCGCGTAGGGCGACAGCGGGTTGGGCGGGGTGTCCTCGGTGATCGGCAGGACCTCGGTCTGGCCGTACGCGCTCGAGGAGGACGCGTAGACGAACCGGCGGACGCCGGCGTCACGCGCGGCGACGAGCAGGTTGAGGGTGCCGCCCGCGTTGACCAGATGGCTCGTCACCGGGTCCTCGACGGAGCGCGCGACGCTGGGGATCGCGGCCTGGTGGTAGACGACGGACGCGCCCGCCACGGCCTCGCGTGCGGCGGCCGGGTCGCGCACGTCACCCTCGATCAGCTCGAGGTCGGCCTCGACGCCCTCCAGGTTCTCCTTGCGCCCCGTGGAGAAGTCGTCGAGCACCCGGACCCGCACGCCCTCCTCCAACAGCGTCCGGGCGAGATTCGAGCCGATGAACCCGGCGCCGCCGGTGACGAGGTGCAACTCGGCCGTTGGACTCACTCGGTGGCCTCGGCGGGGGCCTCCAGCAGCTCCACGATGGGCTCGTCGCCGGCGCCCGGGCCGGGCTCGTAGGTGCGCACCAGGTCCTGCAGGAGCAGCCGGATGCGCCGGCCGTCTCCGCGGTCGGCGGCGTCGGCGAGCGACGCGACGCCCCGGTCCAGGCCGACGGGGTCGGGCTCTTCGCCGAGGATGCCCGTGAAGATCTGTTCGTGGCTCGTGGCCACCGTGCCCTCCTCGGCCAGGAGGACCTCCTCGCGAAGCTTCTCGCCGGGCCGCGTGCCGGTGAATTGGATCGCCACGTCGATGTCGGGCTCGAGGCCCGACAGGCGGATGAGGGACTCCGCGAGGTCGAGGACGCGCACCGGGTTGCCCATGTCCAGGACGAAGACCTCGCCGCCCCGGCCGATCGAGCCCGCCTTGAGGATCAGCCGCGAGGCCTCGGTGGAGGTCATGAAGTAGCGCTCCATGTCGGGGTGGGTGACGGTGATCGGGCCACCCCGCTGGATCTGCTCCTCGAGGACGGGGATCAGCGAGCCGCGCGAACCGAGGACGTTGCCGAACCTGACCGCCATGAACCTCGTGGCCGTGGACTCGTTCAGCCGGCGCACGAGCATCTCGGCGACCCGCTTCGACGCCCCCATCACCGAGGTCGGGTTCACCGCCTTGTCGGTGGAGATCATCACGAAGACCTCCGTGCCGACCTCGGCGGCCGCCTCGGCGACCGCCTTCGTCCCGAGGACGTTGGTGGTGACCGCCTCCTCGGGGTGGGCCTCCATCATCGGCACGTGCTTGTACGCCGCGGCGTGGAACACGACCTGGGGCTCGTACTGGCGGAACACCTGGAGCATCCGGCCCGCGTCGCGGACGTCGGCGACCACCGGGTAGACGGGCACGCGCGGCGCCAGGCGCCGGAGGTCGAGCTCGAGCCCGAACAGACGCGTCTCGTCCTTCTCGAGCAGGACGAGATGCCCGGGGTCGAAGGCGGCGATGATGCGCACCAGCTCGGCTCCGATCGACCCCGCCGCCCCCGTGATCAGGACGGTCCGGCCGTAGAGGTAGCCGCCGATCGCCTTGGCGTCGAGCTCGACGGGCTTGCGCCCGAGCAGGTCCTCGATCTTCACCTCGCGCACCGAAGCGAGCGCGATCTTGCCCTCGAGCATGGCCGCGATGCCTGGGATGATCGAGACCGAGGGAGCCCCGGCGGTCCGCGCGGCGTTCACGATCTCGCGGATCACGTGACCGGGCGCCGAGGGCATCGCGATCATCACGTCGTCCACCCGCTCGTCGCGCACCACTCGGGCGAGGAGGTCGCGTCCGCCGAGGACCCGGATCCCGTGCAGGTAGGTGCCGGACTTGAGGACGTCGTCGTCGATCACGCCCACCGGCCGCATGCCGCCGACGCGGTCGTGGACCATCTCGCGGATCAGCTTCTCGCCGGCCCGGCCTCCGCCGACGACCAGCACGCGGCGGGCCTCGCCGCTCCGCCGCCCCGAGGGAAGCGTGATGACCTGCCAGATGCGCTTGGCCGCCCGGATCGAGCCGACCCCGAACAGGGTGAACAGGAACTCGCCCGCGATCACGAACCGCGGAGGCGTCTTGAAGCGGGCAACGTCGTGGAGGGCATAGGAGGCCGCGACCCACAGGAGCGTCCCGAGGACGGTGGCCGCGATCACGTTGACCATGTCGCGCGTTCCCACGAAGCGCCAGGTCAGGTTGTACAGACGGAACACGGTGTTCGACGCGAGCCGCACCAAGACCAGGATCGCCAGGAGCTTGGGGATGGACTCCCAGTACGAGGGCGGGACGGGGATCTCGAACCGGACGAACATCGCGACGAACAGGGAGGCCGCGAACACCAGGAGGTCGGTGGCCATGAAGAACGCGACCCGCCGGGCGGCCGTTCGCCTCACGCTCATCGTCGGCATGCGTCCAGGACCTCGTTCAGGGTCGCGGCCACCCGCGCGACCTGGGCGTCGGTCATCGTGGAGAAGTACGGGAGGATCAGCGTGTCGCGGGACGCCGCCTCGGTCTCGGGAAGCGGGAAGGGTACCAGCTCGCTTCGGCCGGCATACGGCGGCTGGCGGTGGATCGGCGGCTCGAAGTAGGCCTTCGACTGCACGCCACGGGCGTTCAGCTCGAGGACGGCCGCGTCGCGATCGACGGACTCCGGCACCCGCACGGCATAGACGAACCAGGCCGGACGGGCCCACTCCGCCGCGGCCGGGAGGCGGAGGCCGTCGACGCCGCGCAGGGCCTCGCCGTACGCCCCGGCCACGCGGGCCCGTGCGGCCAGGATCTCCTCCAGCCGGCGCATCTGCACCACGCCGAGGGCGCCGGAGAGCTCGTCCAGGCGGTAGTTGAAGCCCAGGTGGTCGTGGTGAAGCCACGCCGCGTCGGGGGCCCGGCCCTGGTTGCGGAGGCTTCCGACCAGCTCGCCGTGGGCGGCATCGCGGCCCACGACCATCCCGCCCTCGGCGGTGGTGATGGTCTTGTTCGGATAGAACGCGAACACGCCGAACGCCCCCGCCGTGCCCGCGTGGACCCACCCGCCCGCGCCGTCCCGGTACCAGGACCCGAGGGCCTCGCAGGCGTCCTCGATCACCGGCAACCCGTGCTCGGCGGCGAGAGCGGCCACCCCCTCGACGTCGTAGGGGTGGCCGAACGCGTGGACGGGGAGCACCGCGGCGACCCGCCGTCCGGTGGCGGGATCGCGCAGGCCGTCGTTCGTGCGGCTCGCCTCCAGGTAGGCCTTCAGCGCGCCCGGGTCCATGCCGTTCGTCTCCGGGTCGATGTCGAGGAACACCGGGAGCGCACCCTCGTAGACGACCGCGTTCGCCGAGGCGATGAACGAGAACGCCACGGTGGCGACGCAGTCCTGCGGGCCGACGCCCAGCACCCGGGCCGCGAGGTGCAGGCCCGCCGTGCCGCTCGAGACCGCCGAGGCCCACGCCGCGCCGGTGTAGCCCGCGACCAGCCGCTCGAACTCGGGGACCCGCGGGCCGAGCGACAGCTGGCCGCTCCGGAGGACCGCCAGGACCTCGGCCTCCTCGTCGGGACCAAGGTCCGGCCGGGCGAGGGGGATCGTGTCGGACGCCATCAAGGGGGACCCTCTTCGAGTGAGCGGG
>JBBDTT010000145.1:0-6015 GCA_040904285.1 Actinomycetota bacterium | reverse complement strand
GGCGAAGGGTGCATGTGGTGACAGCGGATCCGACGGACGATCGAGTCCTTGAAGCCGCGGCCGATGGGGCGGCGGATCTCATCGTTTCCGGGGACCGGCATCTGCTCGAGCTCCATCAGTGGCGCGGGGTCCGCATCGTGAAGCCGGCGACGTTCCTCGCCGAGTTCGAGGGCTGACGCCGCGCTCTCCATAGGGATTCCTATACTGCCCAAGGCGAAAGGAGACGACGGTGTTTCCTCTTTCGAAGGGCAAGGTCGCGAAGCAGGCCCACGTCGGGCTCCCCGACGGGACCTACGAGGAGGAGCACGGGCGCGAGGCGTTCGAGGGCCGCGCCTCGCACCTGTACCGGACCCACCCGCCCACGGCGTGGATCCGCATCGAGGGCGACCTCCGGCCCCGGGCGTTCGACCTGAACGGGTTGAAGCCGAGCGACCTGACCGACGCCGCCGGCGAGTGGACGCCGATCCTGCACAACGAGGACCTCGCGATCTTCGTGTCGCGCCGGACCGAGGCCATGCCGTGGTTCTTCCGCGACGCCGACGGCGACCTCTGCTACTTCGTCCACCACGGCACCGGCCTGCTCGAGACCGACTACGGCCCGCTCCGGTACCGCGCCGGCGACTACCTGGTCCTGCCGAAGGGGACCACGCACCGGCTGGTCCCCGGCGAGGGTACGTTCCTGTACGCGATCGAGGGCCGGGGCGAGTACCGGCTGCCGGACAAGGGGATCCTCGGCCGCCACGCGCTGTTCGACCCCGGCGTGATCGAAACCCCCGAGCCCGACCCCCACGACGAGGCCGGCGAGTTCGAGGTCCGGGTCAAGCGGGCCGGCGCGTACACCACCCTCGTCTACCCGCATCACCCCCTGGACGTCGTGGGGTGGCAGGGAGACCTGTGCCCGATGCGGGTCAACGTCGAGGACTTCCGCCCCGTGGTGTCACCGCGCTACCACCTGCCGCCGAGCGTCCACGTCACGTTCCTGAACGACGGCTTCGAGATCGGCACGTTCGCGCCGCGGCCCACCGAGACCGGCGACCCCGAGGCCCTGCGGGTCCCGTTCTTCCACTCGAATATCGACAAGGACGAGGTCCTCTTCTACCACCGGGGCCAGTTCTTCTCGCGGGCCGGGATCGGCGAGGCGTTCATCACCCACCATCCGCAGGGGCTGCATCACGGCCCGCAGCAGGCCGCGATCGAGGCGAGCAAGACGAAGGAGTTCGCCGACGAGTACGCGATCATGGTCGAGGCCGACCGCCCCCTCGAGGCGGCCGAGGCCCTGTCGGCCGTCGAGATCGACGGCTACGCCACCAGCTGGGCCCGAGGCATGGGCCTCATCGACTAGGCGTGCCGAAGCTGCCGAGCGCTGCGGGGCAACGCGTCTTGAAACGGGCGGCCGCCGAGCTGCGCGCTTGGACCTTCGACCAACTAGCTGAGCTGGTGAGCGAACCCAAGGTCTGGGACGTCGACTTCGAGGGCCGGACGTATCAGATCGAAGCTCTTGCCGCGTGGGAGGGCCGGCGGAAGACGCAGCTGCACGTCTTCGTCACCACCGACGATGCGCTCCCTCCGCGGATCCTTGGATTGAAGGGCGAGGACTGGAGCGTGAACCGCGATGGCCCGGTCTCGTAGACGGGGCGATGGGCTCGTAGACTGATCTCCTCGGGAGCAGTGATCGGGTGGGCTATCGTTCGGTGAAATGTCTCGTCTTCCGTTCTCGCGTTCGCAGCTGATCGAACTCCGGCGTCTCTGTGAACGCTGGAAGGTTCAGGAGCTTGCGATCTTCGGCTCCTCGCTACGGGGTGAGCTCACCGGCGAGAGCGACCTCGATCTGCTCGTGAGCTACAAACCAGAGGCCGAGTGGACCCTATTCGATGAGGAGGAGTTTCGGTTCCAGCTCTTCCGACTGCTGGCCCGCCCTATCGATCTCGTGAATCGGAAGGCCATCGAGCGCAGTGAAAATTGGATTCTGCGCAAGGAGATCCTCGGTACGGCGGAAACCATCTATGCAGCCTGAGGAAACATGGCTCATCGACATGCTTCGGGCGGCAAGACGGTGTCTCACCTTTACGAGCGGTCTCTCCATGGAGCAGTTCCTGGACGACGAGAAGACGGTGTCCGCGGTGCTGCACCAGCTCATGGTTCTCGGCCAGGCGACGAAGCGAGTCTCCGACGAGTACCGCACTGCGCATACAGATCTGCCATGGCGCCAGATCGCGGGTACTCGGGATCGCCTCATTCACGGATACGACCTGGTCGATCTGGAGATCGTATGGCGAACGGTGACTGACGACCTTCCCCCGCTCGTGGCGGCCCTCGAGATGCTCGTGCCACCCGCCGAGTAGCCCAGCCAAGTCGGTCACGGCTGCGAGCCCGCTCCGGTGGCCTTCAGCGTCTGCGTCCGATCAGGCTGGGCGCCGCCTGACCGACCCCTCTCAGCGGGACTGGCGCTCGGGGCGGTCCTCCGGCTGGTCGAGCTCCTTCAACAGCTCGTCCAGGCGGATCCGGTCCTCCGGGCCGACCTCCGCGTCCGGCTCGAAGTGATGAGGAGCGCGCATCACTTCGACCCCACCCGGTTGCGGAGGACCCCGATGCCCTCCACCTCGAGCTCGACGACGTCGCCGGGCTCCAGGAAGCGGCCGATGTCCAGGCCGCACCCTCCGCCGAACGTCCCCGAGCCGTACACGTCGGCGGGCCACACGTCCTCACCCCGCGACACGTAGCTGATCATCTGCGCGAAGGTCCAGCGGGCGTCGGCGAGGTGCCCCTCACCCCGCACCTCGCCGTTCACCCTGACCAGGAGTCGCGCGGAAGCCGGATCGAACTCGTCGGCCGTGACCACGCACGGGCCGAGCGAGGTGGCGAAGTCCTTGGACTTCGCCGGGCCGAGCCACGCGGACATCTCCTTGGCCTGGAGATCGCGGGCCGACCAGTCGTTCATGATCGTGTAGCCGAAGATGCGGGCCTCGGCCTCGTCCACGCTCAGGTCTCGGCCGCGCTTGCCGACGATCGCGGCCACCTCGAGCTCGTAGTCGAGCTGCTCGGTGAACGCCGGCCACGGCAGCGTCTCCTCGGGCCCGATCACCGAACGGTGGTTGCCCTTGTAGTAGACGGGGATCTCGTACCAGGTCTCGGGGACGTCGGTGTCGCGGCGCTCGGCGCCCAGCTTCACGTGGCCCTCGAAGGCGAGGAAGTCGCGCAGGGACGAGGGCAGGATCGGGACCAGGATCGAGGGGTCCTCGACCGCGAAGTCCATGACGTCCTCGTGCTCGAACGCCTCGCGCGCCGCGTCGAGGGTGGTCCCCCCGTTGCGGGCCACGAGGGCCTCCATGGTGGGGGGGAAGGCCGGGTGGCCGACGGCGTCGGGGAGGTCGATGACCTGTCCCTGGAAGAGCGCGCCGAGCCTGCGCTCGCCCCCACGTTCGTAAGTGACCAATCGCATCCAGCCAGTCCTTACTCCATGGGGGGAGGAAGGCGAAGCCTAGCCACGGCCGGGGCGGGTGCAAGCATCCGAGCGTCGAGAAAATCCGCCGGATGTTACGTCTGTGATCTGTCGTTGCGACTGTTCACTGGAGCGACGGCCGGCAGGGCTAGAGTCGGGGCGTGGCCGGTCAGGAGCGGGTCCGCATGGCGACCGATGCCGACGTGCCCGGCGTAGGGGAGACGATCGCGGCCGCCTTCGCCGAAGACCCCGTCGCCACGTGGGCGATCCCCGATCCCGCGCGGCGAGGGCCGGTCTACCGCGACCACGCCGTGGCCCTGGTGGAGGAGCTCTACCTGGCGCAGGGGCTCGTGCACGTCTCGGTGGACGGGACCGGCGCTTCGATCTGGTCGCCCCCCGGGGCGCGGGAGCCGGACGCCGCCACCCGGGCCCGCCTGATCGGGCGGATCAAGGCGGCGTGGGGCGAGTTCGGCGACCGGGGCGCGATGCTGAACGCCGCCGCCCGGGAGGTTCACCCGGAGGAAACGCACTACTACCTGCCGTTCATCGGGGTCCGTCCCGAGGGCCGGGGCCGGGGCGTCGGGTCGGCCCTGCTGGAGGTGGTCCTGGACCGGTGCGACCGGGAGGGCGCGGCGGCCTACCTGGAGGCGACCTCGGAGCGCAACCGCGGCCTTTACGAGCGCCACGGATTCGAGGCCCGGCCTGCGATCAGGCTTCCGGACGGCCCGGCCGTGGTCCCGATGTGGCGCGAGCCCCTCGGCTGAACACGACGAGGACGTCGGTCTCGCCCGTCCCCTCCTCCGTCATCGCCTCAGCCCCACTCGAGGGTCACGACCTCGACCGGCTGCGAGATGCCCTTGAGCGAGACCTCGCGGGGCTCGGACCACGATCGGTCGCCTCCGGCCGCGTCGGCGGTCTCACGGCTGGTCACGATCTCGCCGCCGCCGGCGAGGGCACCGATGCGCGCGGCGGCGTGCACCCCCACTCCCGTCCAGTCGTCCCCCTCGCGGGTCGCCTCGGCGAGGTGGAGCCCGATGCGGACCTGCGGCGCGAACCCGTGCTCGCGGCGGTGCTGGGCCAGCGCGCGCTGGATGTCCACCGCGCACTCGAGGGCCGGCGCGGGGTCGGCGAACGTGACGAAGAACCCGTCGCCCATCGTGCGCACCACCTCGCCGCCGTGCTCGGACACGAGCCGGTTCAGCGTGTCGTTGTGCCAGTGCACGAGGTGCTCCCACGCCTCGTCGCCGATGGCCTCGGCGAGGTTCGTGGAGGAGACGATGTCGGTGAAGACGAAGACGCGGGACTCGCGGGCGCGGTCCTTCCTGGGCGCGAGCTCGTCTTCCAGGCGCACGGCGCGCTTGACGTCGAGCCGCGCCCCGAGCTCCTCGAACGTCAGGCGGGCCGCGCGGGCCTCGAGGAGGGCGGCGTCGGACCGGCCGGCGGCCCGGTGCACCTCGGCGAGGCGAAGACGCGCCAGCGCGGACTCGTAGGGGGCGCCGACGGTCCGCCACTGGGACGTGGCCGTCTCGAGCTCCGCCCGTGCCGTCGGGTCGTCGCCCTCGAGCTGGGCGACGCCGCGCGCCGCCGCGGCGGACGCGCGCAGGGCCCGGCTGCCGTAGCGCTCGGAGATCCCCGAGAGCTCCTCGGAGGCCGCCCGCGCCCGTTCGCGGTGGCCGGCGGCGAAGGCCACCTCGACCTGCGCGGCGAGCAGGGGCGCGCGGCGGAGCTCGGTGTGGGGCGGCGTCTCGAAGCTGGGCAGGTCGTTCGGGTTGCCCAGCGCGTCCTCGATGACCGACGCCGCCGCGGCGACGTCGCCCCGGGCGAGGGCGAGCCGTGCCAGCCCGACCTGCGGCGGCCACCCGAGCTGGTGGGCCCTGGTCAGGGCGGTCTCCGCCGCCGAGAGCTCGCCCATCCGCAGGCGTACCCCCGCGAGCTCGGACATGATCCAGCCCTTCTCGCTGTCCCCGGAGCGGGTGTGCAGCTCCGTGAGGGCGGTCTCGATCTCGTGGCACGCCTCCTCGTGCTCGCCGTGCAGCCTGAGCACCTGCGCCCGGTGGACCCGGCACCGGCCCCGGGCCCCGCCCGTCTCGTTCTCGGTGTAGTTGAGGCGCATCGCCTCGCTCCACTGGTCGACCCGCTCGTACTCCGACAGCGCCTGCCAGGAGCACATCACCTTGCAGAACACCATCCCGCTCATGACGGGGTCGACCTCGCCCGACGTCGCGCGGAGGACGGCCTGGTCGAGCAACTCGAGCCCCTCCTCCACGTCGCCCTGCAGGATGAGGACCTGCCCCACCCCGACCTGCCCCATGGTGATGCCGGTCGGATCCTCGAAGCGCGTCGCCATGTCCAGGCCCCGCCGCGCGTCCGCGAGGGAGGCATCGAGGTTCCCCAGCGCCATGTCGGCCGTCGCGCGCATGAGCAGCAGCATCGCCAGAAGCGGGGACTCACCCGCGCCCTCCAGGAGGCGCTCCCCGCGCTCCGTCCAGGCCTTGCACGGGAGCAGGAGCTCGAGCTCGAGCATGAAGCCGGCGATCTCTGCCGCGGCCGCCGCCCCGGCCAAAGGATAAACCCGC
>JBBDTT010000144.1:0-6027 GCA_040904285.1 Actinomycetota bacterium | reverse complement strand
GACGGAGCGTCAGGGCAGCCCGGGACGCGCCGGCGTATTTCGCCACGTTCTGCAGGGCCTCGAGGACGCAGAAGTACACGGCGGCCTCCACCTCCTGCGGATACCGCCCCACGCCGTCGGGATGCAGGTCCACCGGGACCGGGGACTTCCGGGCCTGCGCCTCCAGCGCGGCGGGGAGTCCCTGGTCGGCCAGCAACGGCGGGTAGATCCCCCGGGCCAGGTCGCGCAGGGTGTCGAGGGCCTCGCCCGCCTGGGCCTTGAGGTCCTCCACGGCGGCCCCGACCTTCTCCGGGTTCCGCCGGGCGAGGCTCTCCAGAACCCGCAGCTTCACCATCAGCGAGACGAGGTGCTGCTGCGCCCCGTCGTGGATGTCGCGCTCCAGGCGGCGCCGCTCGACGTCCTGGGCGGTGACCAGGCGGCGGCGCGAGTGACGAAGCTCCTCGAGGTTCGCCTTCAGCTCCTCGGTGAGGCGCACGTTGCGCAGGACCAGTCCAGCCTGTGAGGCCAGGTCCCGCACGAGCTTCTCCTCGACCGGCGTGACGACGTCCCCTCGTGCCTTCCACACCGCGAGGGCGCCGAGCTCGTCCCCCCGGTGCGTGACCGGCACGACGAGGTCCGGATCGCCCGTCGCGGACCCGGACTCGGCCGGCCACGCGGCCGCGGGACGAAACCCTCCGGCCACCCGGAGCTGGACCTCGGAGCGCTGCGCGCCGGTGCCCTCCCCGATGGCCCTGGCCATCCTCGGGAGGACGTCCTCCAGCGCGTACTCCCCGCCGACGCGTTCGGAGAACTCGGACAGGACCTCGTAGGGGGTGGCCCGCCTGCCGTAGACCAACCGGTTCGCGAACCGCTGGAGGCGCCGGCGGAGGGGCTGGAAGGCGAGGGCCGCGAGCGCCGCCGCGGCGGCGGTGAGTAGGGGATTTCCCCGGCGTCCCACCAGCGCCCCGACCCCGACCACGATCCCCACGTAGTCGATCGTGATGAACACTGCCAGGGCCGCGTACACGACGGCCCGGCTGATGACGACCTCGATGTCGTAGAGGCGGTACTTGAGGATCGCCAGCCCCGTCGCGACCGGAAGGCTCAGGAAGGCGATGATGATGGCGGCGGCGATCGCCGACGAGACGGTCCCCGATTCGAACTGCCCGGCGACGCCCCCGGCGAAGGCCACGACCAGGAACGCGGCGGCCGTGATCAGCCATCGCAACTGAGCACGCTCGTCCCCGGTGGACCGCCGAAGACGCACCAGCAGCGAGGCCAGGGACAGCACCGTCCCGAGCAGACCGACGGCGAGGCCCAGCCCGGCGGCGGAATCCAGGACCTCCCGGTCGATCGGGAGGCCGACGGGGTTGACAACCGTCTGGAAGTTCTCCAGAGGCCCCCGCGCGAACGCGAGCGCGAAGCTGGCGACGCCCACGCCTGCACCGGTGACCCAGCCCGCCACCCGCCACCGCCTGGTGGGGGGATGTCCGGTGGGGAACAGGAGGAAGAGGAAGCTGGCCATGCCGAGGGTGATCGGCGGCCAGATCCAGTTCGGGATCCAGGCCCCGATCTCCGCGAGCGGCAGCGGGTCCGTCCGCAGGTGGGCGCCTCGGATACCCCACTGGGCCCCGACCTCCTGGAACGCCATGAGGAGGCCCGAGGCCACGAACATCCATGCGATCGGGTTCTCCGGCCGCCGAGAGGCGACCACGGCCCCGACGGCCCCGAACACCAGGCCGAAGGCGGCCAGGACGCCCGAGGGCCCGAACTGGCCCGGCACCCTGGCCCAGCCGTTCGCGACGGCCAGCGCGATCGCGCCCGCCGCGAGCACGACGGTGGCCGCGACCAGCGACCACGCCAGCCGCGCAGCCCGGCGAGGCGTCACCGTCCGGCCACCGGGACTCGTCCCCTGACGGTCGTCCCCGCGCCGGGCGCGCTCGTCACCTCGAGCGATCCGCCCAGGGCCTCGAGCCGGTCGGTCATGTTCTGGAGCCCCGATCCGCGCGGCGTGGTGGCCGGGTCGAACCCCCGGCCGTCGTCGCGGACCTCGAACTCGAGCGTCCCGTCGACCTGACGGAGCGTCAGGTCGGCCCGGGATGCTTCGGCGTACTTGCCCACGTTCTGCAGCGCCTCGAGGACGCAGAAGTACACGGCGGCCTCGACCTCCTGCGGCAGCCGGCCGATCCCATCCGGGCTGATGCTGACGGGCACGGGTCCGCCCCGGGTCTGGGCCTCGAGCGCCGCGGCGAGCCCATGGTCGGCGAGAACCGGCGGGAAGATCCCCCGGGCCAGATCGCGCAGCGTGTCGAGGGCGTCCTGGGCCTGGCCCTTGAGCTCGCCCATGGCGCCGGCCACCTTCGCGGGGTCCTTCCTCACCGCGGACTCCAGCACGCGGAGCTTGACCATCAGTGCGACCAGGTGCTGCTGCGCGCCGTCGTGGATGTCGCGCTCCAGCCGGCGCCGCTCGTCGTTCTGCGCCGTGACCAACCGCCGGCGCGAAGCGCGGAGATCCTCGAGCAGGGCGACGTTGCGCAGAACCAGCCCGGCCTGCGCCGCGAGGTCCCCGAGGAGCCGCTCCTCGGCGGGTGTGACGGGGTCGTTGGCCGGCTTCACCAGGCTCAGCGCGCCGAGGAGCTCGCCCAGCTGACGGACCTCGAACATGCGGGCGCCCGTCTCGTCGGGCGCGGCGAGCGGCGGAGCGTCGGCGGGCCATGAGGCCTCGAGCCGCCAGGCGGGCCCTATCCGCAGCCACACGTCGCCGCGTGTGGCGCCGGTCCCTTCCACGATCAGCCGCGCCATCCGGGGCAGGACGTCCTCGGTCGAATAGGCGCTCCCGACCCGCTCGGAGAACGCCGAGAGCACCTCGTAGGGCGTCGCCCGCGTGCCGTAGACGAGCCGGTTGGCGAACCGGGTGAGCCGCCGGTTGATCGGCTGGAAGCTGATCGCGACGATCGCGGCGGCGGCCGCCGTGAGTATCGGGCTCGCCCGGTCTCCGATCAGCGTCCCGATACCCACCACGATCGCCAGGTAGTCCAGGGCGATGATCACGAGCAAGATCCCGTAGACGACGGCCTTGCTGATCACGACGTCGATGTCGAACACGCGGTAGCGGAGGATGCCGATGCCGAGCGCGATCGGGAACAGTGCCAGGGACCCCAGCACTGCCGACCCGATCACCTTGTCCGAGAGCACGTTCTCGAAGACGTTCGTCGCCAATCCGAGGGCGAGCACCGACCCCGCGACCACGAACCAGCGAAGCTGCAGGCGTTCCTCCGTTGTGGCCCGCCGCATCCGGACGACCACCGACGTGACCGACAGGACGACCCCGCCCATCGCCATAGCCGTGGCGATCCCGTCGAGGGCATCCGTCGCCGAGCCGGGCGGCAAGAACCCCACGGGGTTCGTGTACTGGGGGACGTTGAGGAGCGGACCTCGCACGAACGCCGCGGAGAACGTCAGCAGGGCGATCGCGCCTCCGCAGAACCAGGCCACCCACCTCCATCGGCGAGACGGAAGCCGGCCGTCCGGGTACAGGAGGAGGCCGAACATGCCCACCAGGAAGATCCAGACCACCCAGATCCAGTTCACGATCCACGCGCCGAGCTGCGGCAGCGGCCGGACGGCCCGGTGCTCCAGGCCGTAGACGGCGTACTCGTAGGCCAGCTCCTGCAGCGCGATCACCACGCCCACGGCACAGAAGATCCAGCCGAGAGGGTGTTCCCGCCGCCGAGACGCGATCAGTGCTCCGGCCGTGGCGAACGCCATCGCGTGCAAGAGGGGAACCCCGCGGAACCCGTACGCCTCCGTCGGCGTCCGCAGCGACAGCAGCCATGTCACCAGAGCCAGGATGGAGAGTGCCAGGGTGAACAGCCACACCCCCCACGCGAGCCGCGACGCCGTGCGCGAAGTCATCGCCCCATCTCCACAGGAACCCGGCCGGTCACCGTCGTCCCTTCGCCGGGGGCGCTCGTAACGACGAGCGATCCGCCCAGCGCCTCGAGGCGGTCGGACATGTTCTGGAGCCCCGAACCGCGGGCTGTGGTGGCCGGGTCGAAGCCTCGGCCGTCGTCGGCCACCTCGAACCGCAGGTGGCCGCCCTCGTCGGAGACCCGCACCTCCGCCCGAGAGGCGGCCGCGTACTTCGCGGCGTTTTGCAGCGCCTCGAGGACGCAGAAGTACACTGCGGCCTCGGTCTCCTGCGCGTATCGGCCCACACCGTCGGGATGGACCACCACGGGGACGCCGGCCTTGCGGGCCTGCGCGGACAACGCGGCGGCAAGGCCCTCGTCGGCGAGCAGCGGCGGGTAGATCCCCCGGGCCAGGTCGCGCAGGTTCTCGAGCGCGTCGGTCGCCTCGGTCTTCAGGTCGGCTGCCATGGACTTCGCCCGAACGGGGTCCTTCTCGGTGAGCGTCTCCAGCAGGCGCAGCTTCACGGCCAGGGCGACGAGCTGCTGCTGGGCGCCGTCGTGGATGTCGCGCTCCAGGCGGCGGCGCTCCGCGTCCTGCGCGGCGACCAGGCGCTTGCGCGATGCGCGGAGGTCCTCCAGCAGGCGGACGTTCCGCAGGACCAGCCCGGCCTGGCCGGCCAGATCCCGGACGAGCTTCTGCTCCGCCGGGGTCAGCGGCTCGCCCCGGCCCTTGCGGACCGACAGTGCGCCGAGCTCCTCGCCACGGTCGACGACCGGGACCACGACGTCGGGATCGCCCTCGCCGGGCCCGTCCGGCGGCCACGTCGCCGCCAAGCGGAGCTCGGGCCCGTCACGCAGCAGTACCTCGGCCCGGGCCGCGCCGGTCCCCTCCGCCAGTACCCGGGCCATCCTGGGGAGGACGTCCTCCGTGGCGTAGACGCCTCCGACCCGGCCGGAGAACTCCGACAGCACCTCGTACGGCGTCGCGCGCTTGCCGTACACCAGGTGGTTCGCCAGGCGGAGGGCGCGGCGCCGGAGCGGCAGCAGTCCCAACGTCACCAGCACCGTCGCGATGATGACCAGGAAGTTCTGCCCTGCGGCGTCCGGCCCGAGGACGGCCGCGGGGATGAGCACCATCACCAGCGCCAGGTAGGCCGCGGTCACCATCGCGAAAAGGACGCCGTACACCAGCGTCTTACGAATCACCAGGTCGATCTCGTAGAGCCGGTAGCGGAGGATCCCGACCGCGATCGCGCCGGACAGGCTCAGGGTGCCCCCCCAGAACACGAGCTCGCTCAGCACCCCGCTCAGCGATTCGGCCATTGCCCAGCTGGCGGCCGCCACGATCGCCGCGAACAGGAAGAGCCTCATCGGTTGCCGTTCGTCAGGCGCAGCCCGTCGGTACCGAACCACCATGGACGCCAGGGACAACACGATGCCGAGCATGAGGACCGGAAACAGGACCTGCTCGGCCGCGGAGAGGTACGGCTCGAGGGCCTCGACGCCGATCGGGTTGTCGATCCTCAGGCCGACGTCGTCGAACGGCTCCAGCGACGGGGTCAGCAGGGTGATCAGGAGGGCGAACCCGATCGCGACCGCGATCCCCCACGCCACCGGGCGCCACCGCGGCGAGGGGAGCCTCCCGGTGGGATACAGAAGCACCACGAAGGTCGGGAGCAGGAGGAAGGTCGAGCTCCACAGGCTGTTGGAGATCACGGCCGCAGCGAGGCCCAGCCACCGCGGACCGACGCCGTCGCGGAGCGCCAGCAGGGCGTACTCCCCGCAGACGAACATGAAGCTCGCGCCGCAGGCCACCCAGATCAGCAGCCAGCCGATGGGGTTCTCGGGCCGCCTCGACGCGATCAGCGCCCCCACGATGGGGAGGCTGGCCACGCCCACGACGATGAGCGCGTCGTCGCCGAAGCTCCCCCGGTTCCGGGTGATCAGGAAGAGCCCCGCGGCGGCGAACGCCAGGAACAGCCCGAACAGCGACCAGGCGAGGCGAGACGCGGTCTTGGCCCGCAGAGCCATGCCCACATTGTCCGCGCTCGCGGGGCCATCCCCAAGGGTGAAGCCCGAACGCGGGCAGGGGGATTCCCCACCTCGGAGGTGGTGGCTTCACCCCCCGGGGCTCTGA
>JBBDTT010000143.1:0-6048 GCA_040904285.1 Actinomycetota bacterium | reverse complement strand
GGCGGGCCGCGCAGGCCGCCGCGCCGAGCTCCCGGTAGACCTCCAGGACGCCGCTGGCGGTGGCCTGCCAGGAGAACCGCCGGGCGTGGGCCGCGGCCCGCTCCCGCATGCGGGCGGCGAGCACGTCGTCGCCCAGCACGCGCAGGATCCGGTCGGCGTAGTCGGCCGGGTCGTGCCCGCACACCAGGAACCCGGACTCGCCGTCGGCGACCGCCAGGCGCAGCCCGCCGACCGACGCGCCCACGACGGGGGCGCCGCACGCCTGGGCCTCCAGCGCCACCAGCCCGAAGGACTCCGAGCGCGACGGCACCAGCACGGCCTCGGCCGCTGAGTAGAAGTCGGCCAGCCGGGCGTGCTCCTGGGGCGGGTAGAACTGGACCCGGTCCCCCACGCCCGCGGTCGTGGCGAGCTCCATCAGCGAACCCACCTGGCTGGCGCCCTCGCGGGGGCCGCTCGGCCCGCCGACGACGGCCAGCACCACGTCGCGCATCGTCACCGGGTCGCGGGCCACGGCCTCGGCCAGGGCGCGGACCGCGACGTCCGGGCCCTTGAGCTGCTGCAGCCGGCCGACGAACACCAGCACACGCTTGCCCACCAGGCCCAGCCGGGCGCGGGCCTCGGCCCGGTCGCCGGGGGCGAACCTGGCCGGGTCCACCCCGGGGGGGATGACCCGAACCCGGTCCGGGACCGCGCCGTACAGGCCGACCAGCTGGGCGGCCTCGGCCGGCGTGGGGGCCAGCAGGCGATCGGCCGAGCCGACCACCCGGACCTCCTCGTCCAGCCGGTGCTCCGGCTCGGGGAGGTCGGTCGAGGACCGCGTGAAGTTCTTGACCTTGCCCAGGGTGTGGAACGAGGCGACGAGCGGAGCCCGCAGCCGGGCCTTCATGCGCTCCCCCACCCACCCCGACAGCCAGTAGTGGCTGTGCACGAGGCCGTAGTCGATGTCGTTCGATCGCCCGAACTCGAGGACCCCGTCCAGGAACCGCGGGAGGAGCTCCGGCAGGTCGGCCTTGGCGACCGGCGCGCACGGGCCGGCCTGGACCTGGATCACCCGCGCGCCCTCGGCGATCTCCTCGATCTCGGGCACGCCGCGCCCGCGGCAGCGGGTGAACACGTCGACGGCGACGTCGGCCTCGGCCATCCGCTCGGCCACCGAGCGGATGTAGACGTTCATCCCACCCGAGTCGCCGGTCCCCGGCTGGTCGAGCGGTGAGGTGTGCAGGCTGATCACCGCGACGCGTGAGGGCTTCATCCGTTCCATGTGTACCTCACGAACCGGATATGGGCGGGGATCATTCCTGTCCGGAGCACGCGAAAGGGGCCCGCCCCTTCGGACGGACCCCTCTCGAACAGCGTGCCGCGAAGGTCAGCTGACCTTCTTGGCGGCCGACTGCGCGGCCTCGACGTTCGCGCCGAGCGCCTTGCGCACGCTCGTCACGGCGCCCTTGACCTGCGTCTGCGCGGTCTTGGTCTGCGCCTGCGCCCGCTTCACGGGAGCCGAACGCTTGACGCTGGTCGTGATGCGCTCGCCGCGCTTCACGAGGTCCCGGTAGTTCCGGGTGACCCACTTGCGGTAGTCGCTCGCGTATCCGGTGACCCGGTCGCCGAACTTCTTGGCGCGGTCCACCACGAACGAACCGGTGCCGAGGGCCGCGTACAGGCCGTTCTTCGCCTCAGCCATCTTGTGCTCCTTTCCTTCGTCGTCCTTCAAATTGGTGACGGGGGGCGGAGGGGAGCCGGGTGAGGGCTAGAAACAGCCTGACTCCACCCCCCGTCAGCTCTAGCCGGCCTTGGCCTTCGCGGGCGTCGCGGGAGGCTTCGCCCGCGAGGGCCTGGCCGACGCCTTCTTCCGGGCCGGCGCCGGGGCGGCGGCCTCGACGCGCTTGACGAGCGTCGGGGCCTCGCCCTCGGCCGCCCGGAAACTCTCGTACACGGAGAGCAGGACGTCCTTCTGCTTCCGGGTGATCGAGCGATCCGCGAGGATCGCCTGGCGGAGGTCGGTCGGCACCTTCTCGTCCAGGATCCCGGCCTGCACGTACAGGGTCTCGGCCGAGATCTGGAGGGCCTTGGCGATCGCCTGGAGGATCTCCGCGCTGGGGCGGCGGAGCCCCCGCTCGATCTGGGAGAGATAGGGGTTGGAGACGCCGGCCTGCTTCGCCAGGTTGCGCAGCGAGATCCGCATCCCGTTGCGCTGCTCCCGGATGAAGCTGCCGAGCTCTCGAACCTTCATTCCCACCATGCTCAACTCCTCGATCGAACCGTACCCACCCTACCAAGGGTGTTAAACAGTTGCAAGCGGAAGGGATAACACCTGCAAGCAACCCCTTTTTCGGTCCCGCGTGCGCCCGTGTCAGGCCCCGGGGGGTCGCTTCCAGAGCCTCCCGGTCGCCCACGCGTACTCCCACGCCTGGACGTCGGGCGGTTCGATGCCGAGGCCGGTCAGGATGGCGCAGACCTGCTCCCGGTGGGCGTTCCCGTGATGCAGGGCCTGGGCGACGAACACGCCGGCCCGGACCTCGTTGGCCCCGCGGTCCACGACGATCACCCGCTCGGCGTCCACCGACCGGGACAGGAGCTCCTCCCACAGCGGCGCGAGCTCGTCGATCCGCGCCCGGAGCCCGGAGAGGTCGGCGCTCTCGTCCTGATCCTCCGCCCAGGCGGGCCCGCTGCCGGCGAGCCGCAACAGGTAGCTGCCGTCCGAGGCGACGAGGTGGTTAAGGGTGGCCAGGATGTCGCCGTAGGTCCCGGCGGCCGTGGACCTGAGCCGGTCCTCCGGAAGCTCGCCGCAGAACTCCACGAGCCGCCCGGTGGCCCACACGTGATGGCGGAACGCCTCGAGCAACGCCTCGTTCACGAGCCCCTCCCTCGGCGCAAGCGTATTCGAGGCCGGCCCGGGACGATCAGGCGCGTTCGAGCTCGAAGGCCGCTCGGAGCACGCCCACGGGCTCGCCGCCGCCCAGGACGGGAGGCGCGGTCCACGCCCCCAGCCGGGCCGCGGCAGCTTCCTCCAACACACCCAGCTCCCGAAGCGTGTGGAGCAGCGCGGGCGGCGCGGCCCGCGAGGCGCCGTCCTCGATCTTGACGGCGACCCCGAGGCCCTCGGAGGGGATCACCGCGCAGAACACGCCCTCGGCCCCGACCTTCGCGACGACGCCCGGCGCCTCGCGCATCAGGTCGGTGCACGCACGGTTCCGTCCGGCCACGAGGTAGGGCTCGGCCCTCATGGCGCCGAGCACCCGGCCGGCGAACGGCGCCAGCGCTCCCAGCGCGTCCCCGCGGCCGAGCCGCGCGTAGAGGGTCGCGATCGCGCCCAGGCTCACCGCGTGCACGGGGATCCCGCAGCCGTCCACGGCCAGGTCGGGCTCCTCGCCGCCGGCCAGACGGACCGCGTCCTGGATCGCGCGCTGCAGGGGATGCGCGCGGTCGGGATAGGTCTCGGTCTCCCACCCCTGCCGGACGCAGGCCAGCAGCATCGCGGCGTGCTTGCCGGAGCAGTTGTGGAGCTCGGGCGCCGGCCCGGCCGCGGCCCGGGCCTCCTCGGGGTCGAGGGGCAGGCTCGGCGGCGTGCGGAGGTCGGTGAACGACAGCCCGGCCCGGTCGAGGATCGCCGCGACCGCCTCGAGGTGGACGGACTCGGCGTTGTGCGAGGCCGCCGCCACGGCCACCTCGGCGTCGGTGAGCTCGTCCTCGGAGGCGAGCGACAGGGAGACCGCGGCCTGCAGCGGCTTCATCGAGGACCGGGCGAAGGTCCGGGCCTCGGGATCCCCGGCCCACGCGACCAGCTCACCATCGGGGGTTGCGACGGCGACCGACCCGCGGTGGACCGACTCGACGTAGCCCGAGCGGACGACCTCGACCAGGCGAGCGGGCTCGGCCACCGCTAGGCGGAAACGAGGTCGACTTCGATGACCGCGGTCAGCGCGAATCCCGGCTCTCGCGAACCGCTCCGACCCAGTCGGGCATGGGGTTCCCGCTCGGGAGGCGATTCCAGCCCACCGGCGGGGGAAGAGCGTCCGAGCTGCGGGTGAGCTCCTCGAGGTCGGCTTCCGCGACGCCGTGCTGCAATCCGATGCGCTGGGAGCGAAGGCGGCCAGAGCGGATCCACCGCCGGATGGTCTCGGGATGCTTCCCCGTTCGAAGGGCCGCCTGGGGAACCGAGTGCATGCTCGATTCCCTCACGCGCGCGGCGTGGACGCCGAGGAGGTCAGGGTCTGCGGCGTCGCCACGGCGAGCGAGTCCATCCCCCCGACCAGGATCGTGAACGCCTCGACGACCTCCGGGTCGAACTGCGTGCCCGACCCCTTCAGGACCTCGCTCAGGGCGCGGTCGACCGTCATCGCCGCGCGGTACGGACGGTCGCTCGTCATCGCGTCGAACGCGTCCACCACCGAGAAGATGCGGGCGGCGATCGGGATCTCGGCGCCCTTCAGCCCCTTCATGTAGCCGGCCCCGTCCCACCGCTCGTGGTGGTTGAGGATGACGGTGACGGCCTCCCCCAGGAACTCCATCGGCGCGACGATCTGGGCCCCCAGGACCGTGTGCGTCTTCATGATCGCGAACTCGTCCTCGGTCAGGGGCCCGTCCTTGTTCAGGATGTGCTCCGGCACCGCGACCTTGCCGATGTCGTGGAGTAGGAACCCGTACTCCAGCTCGTGGCGGCTGCCGAGCTCGGGGTCGACGAGCTTGGCCAGGGCCACGGCGTAGCGGTGCGTGCGGTCGTGGTGGCCGCGGGTGTTCGCGTCCTTGGCCTCGACCACGAACGCGAGGGTCTTCATCGTCGCCATGTGGGCCTCGCGGAGCTGCTCCAGGGCCCGCTGGAGCTCGGTGGAGCGCTCGCGCTCCTGGCGGTACAGGACGTTCAGCTCCTTCGCGAACACGGCGAGCTGGCGCTGGACGGAATCGAGTTCGGACGAGGGGGCGGCGGGCGGCGGGATGTCGCGCGCCGCGGTCATCGCGGCTCGGACGGCACCTGGCTGAGGTCGGCCTTGTAGCGCGCCTTGAGCTCCTCCTGCAGCGCGTCGTGGACGCGGAACACGGCCCCCCGGTCCTCCGAGACCTCCTGCTCGGCCGCGGCCAGGCGGCCGATCGTTTCGGTGAGGGCCTGGTCGGTGTACGCCTCGAGGTCCGAGAGCGACGCGTCCGAGACCAGCCGCTCGGCCCCGCGGCGGGCCAGCTGGATCTCCTCGTCGGGCACGTCCAGGGACAGGTACGCGCCCCGCGAGCCGCCCGCGCGCGAGCTGCCCCCCGAGCCTGCCGAGCCCGACCCGGGCTCTGCGAGGATCTCGGCGAGGCGGTCCACGATGGCGCCGGCGTCGCCGGTGGCCCGGCGGTCGCGCTCGGCGGACAGGATGTCCTGGCGGACCTGGATCAGCCGCCGGAAGTAGGAGAGGTACTCTGCCTCGGCCCGGCACTCGTCGCGGCGCGCCCGGAGGTCGTCGGTGGACAGGCCGGCGAGCCCCTCGGCGAACGCCGGATCGAGCACGCGGTCGATCCGCCGGTTGCCGCCGATCCGCACCCGCTCGCTCATCCGCCTCGCTCCTTCAGCCCGAGCATCGCTCGCGTCTCGGCCGTGGTCGCCACGCCCCGGCCGGACTCCTCGGCCAGACGCGCGACGCGCTCGATCAGCTGCGCGTTCGAGGTGGCGAGCTCGCCCTTGCGATAGTAGATGGTGTCCTCGAAGCCGGTGCGGACGTGACCGCCGAGGGCGATCGCCGCGAGCGTCACCGGCAGGTGGGTTCGGCCGATCCCCGTGGCGGACCAGGTCGCGCCCTCGGGCAACAGCCCGGCCATGAACGCGACGGCCTCGGGCGTCCCGCGCATCCCCCCCGGCACCCCCAGCACGAAGTCGAAGTGCCGGTACCGCGCGGGGGCGTCCAGCCGGTCGGTCAGACGGACCGCCGCGTCGACGTGTCCAGCGTCGAAGCATTCGAACTCGGGCACGATGCCGCGGGCGCGCATCGCCCGGAAGAGCCGCTCGATCAGCGGTGGCGGGTTCTCGAACACCTCCTCGCCGAAGTTCACCGTCCCCGTGGTGAGCGAGGCCATCTC
>JBBDTT010000142.1:0-6095 GCA_040904285.1 Actinomycetota bacterium | reverse complement strand
GCCGCTCGCCGGCTCCGGGGTGACCGCGTACAGGGTCTGGGGGCGTCCCACGCTCGAGCCCTTGCGCATCTCGCGGGCCACCAGCCCGGCCTCCTCGAGGCGCCGGAGGTGGGGCCGGAGCGTGTTGGGATGCAGGCTCAGGCGCCGGGCGAGCTCCTGGACGGAGGTGGCCCGCCCGGCCAGGCCCAGGTAGCGGTACAGGCGGTACCGCGTGTCGTCCGCGAGCGCCTTGTGGACCTCGAGGTCCTTCGCTTCGGGCATCAGCGACTACCATGTGAGTTCGGCACCGTGCCAAACAGGATAAAGGCGAGATGGTCACCGAGGAACAGGTTCGCGAGGCGCTCCGCGCCGTGCACGACCCGGAGATCAACCGTCCGATCGAGGACATCGGGATGCTCAAGGGCATCGAGGTGTCCCCCGACGGCGGGGTCCGGGTGGACGTGCTCCTCACCGTGCCCGGCTGTCCCCTGAAGGACGAGATCACCCGCCGCGTCACCGACGCCGTCGCCCCGCTGGAGGGCGTGACCCGCGTCCAGGTCGAGCTCGGGCAGATGAGCGCCGAGCAGCGCGAGTCGCTGGTCACCGGGCTGCGGGGGGGCCGTCCCGAGCAGCAGACGTTCTTCGCCGGCACCGACACGGTCGTGATCGCGGTCGCGAGCGGCAAGGGCGGCGTCGGCAAGTCGACCGTCACCGTGAACCTCGCGGCCTCGATGGCCGCCGAGGGCCACCGGGTCGGCGTCCTCGACGCGGACGTGTGGGGCTTCTCGGTCCCTCGGATGATGGGGATCGCCGGCCGGCCGGTCGCGTTCAACCAGATGATCCTCCCGCTCGAGTCCCACGGCGTGAAGATCATCTCGATGGGGTTCTTCGTGCCCGAGGAGACCCCGGTGATCTGGCGCGGCCCGATGCTGCACAAGGCCGTCCAGCAGTTCCTCGGAGACGTGTTCTGGGGCGACCTCGACTACCTGCTGGTGGACCTGCCGCCGGGGACGGGCGACGTGTCGATCTCGATGGCGTCGTTCCTGCCGGGCGCGAACATGCTCGTGGTCACCACGCCGCAGGAGGCGGCCCGCAAGGTCGCCGAGCGGGCCGGGAAGATGGCCGGCCAGGCGAAGCTGAAGGTCCTCGGCGTGGTCGAGAACATGTCGTACTTCGTGTGCCCCTCGTGCGACGAGCGCCACGCGATCTTCGGCTCCGGCGGCGGGGCCGAGGCCGCCGAGACCCTCGACGTGCCGCTGCTCGGACAGGTGCCGCTGGTCTCCGGCCTGCGAGAAGGCGGCGACTCCGGCACGCCTATCGTGGTCTCGAACCCCGAGGACCCCGCGAGCGTCGCCCTGCGCGACGTGGCCCGCGAGGTCGCGCGCATCTCGCGGACCAGGGTGGGCAAGCCGCTGAGCCTGATGGTGAGCGGCGGCGCGGCGGCGGGGGCCGGCGCGGGCGCCCACGCCGGACACAACCACTAGGCCCCGTACCGGGTCGTGTCAGACCCCCCTGCTAGCGTGCGCGGCACTCCTCCCCCGGAGAGGAGACCGTCATGCCCGTCCGTCACACCCGCCGCCCCCGTCCGGGGGCCGCGCTCGCCGTCCTGGCGCTGATCGCCACGCTCCTGGTCTCGGGAGCGACCTCCGCCTCGGCGGCATCGAGCACGCTGATCATCACCGAGATCGACTACGACCAGCCGGGCACCGACTCGGCCGAGTTCGTGGAGATCTACAACGCCGCACGCACGCCGGCGACCCTCGACGGGATCGCGCTCGTGTTCTTCAACGCGGGCACGTCCCCCGCCGAGGAGTACCTCCGCGTGGTCCTGTCCGGAAGCCTGTACCCGGGCGGAACGGCGACCGTATCGAGCCCGACGCTTCCCACGCGCATCCCGGGGGGCGCGCTGGACTTCGCGTTCCCCGGTGACCAGAACCAGATCCAGAACGGACCGGACGGCGCCGCGCTGGTCCGGCTGTCGACCAAGTCCGTCATCGACGCGATCGCGTACGAGGCCGCCATCCCCACCGCGAGGATCACGGACGGGCCGGTGGTCGACCTCGGTCCGAGCATCGGCGCCGACGACGGTGGCCTGGCGGACTGGTCCCTGTTCCGCCCGACGATGGACCTCGATACCGACACGGCAATGGACTGGCGATTGTGGGACTCGACGCCGGGCGGGGAGAACTGTCACCTGTTCGGGACCACCGGCAACGACGCCCTGACCGACCCGACCTCCGTCGCCAACGTGATCTGCGGGGGGCCGGGCAACGACGCCCTGATCGGCCTGGACGGCGGCGACAGCCTGGTGGGCGGCGCCGGCACCGACATCATGCTCGGAGGCCGGGGCGACGACATCCTCGACGGGCGCTCGGGCAAGGACACGGCCGGCTTCTACGACTCGGGCGTCGCCTCCGGCGTGACGGTCGATGTCGGCGCGGGGATCGCCATCAACGCCCAGCTGGGGACCGATGTCTTCGTCCTCTCGCCGCCGGTCGGCGGCCTTAGCACGGTCGAGGACGTGAAGGGCTCACCCTTCGCCGACCTGCTGATCGGGGACGCGCAGGCCAACGGGTTCGACGCGGGCGCCGGCAACGACGTCCTCTACGGAGGCGATGGGAACGACCTCCTGCGGGGCCACGACGGCGAGGACGAGCTCTACGGGGAGGGGGGCGACGACCGCCTCCAGCCCGGGTACGGCGACGACCCGGTGGTCGACGGCGGGCCGGGACCCGACATGCTCGAATACAGCGACCTGAAGGGAACCGGTGTCGGACAGTCGGTGGACATCGGGGCCGCGCTGTCCAGCGGGTTCGCCGGAAACGACCGGTTCACCAGCATCGACGGCGTGACGGGCTCCGCGCGCGACGACAGCCTCACGGCGCGTGTCGGCGGTGTCGCGAGCATCGTGATCGGGTTCTACGGCAACGACACGCTGAACGTGTTCGACTCGGACACGATGGATACGGTCCACGGCGGGGGCGGCGTGGACATCTGTGTGGTCAACCCGGGAGAGAGCCTCAACACGTGCGAAGAGGTCTGAGCGGAGCGGCACTCCGGTCGTGAACGCGAACCCGGCCGGCTGGGTGGCCGTGGAACCACTCGCCTAGGGTCGAGCGCCCCACGGCCTACGCACTCGTGTGGGTGCCCGGACGTGCCCTGATCACGGCGACGTCATCGAATGTCGCATCCATGAGGGTTCCCATCGGGCGGCCCCGCGGCGCGGGCCTGAGCGTCCGGCGATAGGGACTCCGGTAGTCAGCGGGAGAGCATCGAGCGGGCCACCATCGGGAGGACCCCGCCGTGGCGGAACGCCTCCGCCTCGGCGGGTCCGTCCACACGGACCCGGACGGGGAAGGTCACCTCGGTGCCGTCGTCGCGGACCGCGACCACCGTCGCCTCCATCCGGGGACGCACGCCCTCGGCCAGTCCCCGGACGGCGAAGGTCTCGTGGCCGGTGAGCCCGAGCGACTCCGCGGACTCGCCTGGAGGGAACTCGAGCGGGAGCACGCCCATGGCCACCAGGTTGCTCCGGTGGATGCGCTCGAAGCTCTCGGCGATCACCGCCGCGATGCCCAGGAGCAGGGTGCCCTTGGCCGCCCAGTCGCGGGAGGAGCCGGAGCCGTACTCCTTGCCGGCGAGGACGACGAGCGGGGTGCCCTCGGCCGCGTAGCGCATCGCCGCGTCGTAAACGGACAGCTCCTCGCCGCTCGGGAGGTGGATCGTGCGGGGTCCCTCGGCATCCCCCAGGAGGCGGTTGCGGATGCGGACGTTGGCGAACGTCCCCCGCACCATGACCTCGTGGTTGCCGCGGCGGGAGCCGTAGGAGTTGAAGTCGCGAGGCTGGACGCCGTGCTCCCGCAGATAGAGCCCGGCGGGAGACTCGGGATGGATGGCGCCGGCCGGGGAGATGTGGTCGGTGGTGACGGAATCGCCGACCACCAGGAGCGCGCGGGCACCCTCCACGTCGGTCACCGGCGCGGGCGGCGAGCCGGCCGAGTCGTAGAACGGGGGCTCGCGGACGTACGTCGAGTCGGGGGCCCACTCCCAGACCGGGCCGGAGGGGACGGGCAGCGCCGTCCAGAGCTCGTCGCCCTCGGAGACCGTCGCGTACTCGCGCTCGAACTGCTCGGGCGAGACGGCGGAGGCCATGGTCTCGGCGACCTCGTCGTCGGAGGGCCACAGGTCGCGGAGGTAGACCGGGTTCCCCTCGGGGGTCGAGCCGAGAGGATCCGAGTCCAGGTCGATCATGACCGTGCCCGCGAGGCCGAAGGCGATGCACAGGGGCGGCGAGGCGAGGTAGGACGCCTTGACCTGGGGGTGGATCCGGCCCTCGAAGTTGCGGTTGCCCGACAGGACGGCGACCACCGTGAGGTCACGGTCCCGGACCTCGTCGGCCACCGCGTCGGGGAGCGGACCGGAGTTCCCGATGCACGTCGTGCAGCCGTACCCGACGAGTGAGAAGCCCAGCTTGTCGAGGTACGGCGTGAGCCCCGCCCGGTCGAGGTATTCCGTCACCACGCGGGAGCCGGGGGCGAGGCTGGTCTTGACCCACCCCGGCGTCTGCAGACCCGCCTCGACAGCCTTCCTGGCCAGGAGGCCGGCGGCCACCATCACGCTCGGGTTCGAGGTGTTCGTGCACGACGTGATCGCCGCGATCACCACCGAGCCGTGCTCCAGGGGGGCGCCCTCCTGCCGGGCCCCGTCCTGGGGCGTGGCGGTCTCGGCGCGAGGGCCGAACGCGGCCTGGAACGAGGACCGCACGCCGGGCAGCCCCACCCGGTCCTGCGGTCGCTTCGGGCCGGCGAGGCTCGGCTCGATCTCGCCGAGGTCCAGCTCCACCAGCTCGCTGAACTCCGGGTGCGGGTCGGCGTCGGTGCGGAACAGCCCCTGGGCCTTGGTGTAGCGCTCGATCAGGTCGATCGCGTCGGCACGGTTGGTCTCCCGGAGGTAGCGGAGGCTGTTCTCGTCGACCGGGAACAGGGCGGCGGTGGCGCCGTACTCCGGCGACATGTTCGACAGCGTCGCCCGGTCCGGGACGGTCACGTGGGACAGGCCGTCGCCGAAGAACTCCACGAACTTGCCCACCACGCCGTGCTTGCGCAGGCGCTCGGTGAGGGTCAGGACCAGGTCCGTCGCGGTGGCGCCCGGCCGCAGGGCCCCGGACAGGTGCACGCCCACGACCACCGGCGCGGTGAGGTTCATCGGCTCGCCGAGCATCGCGGCCTCGGCCTCGATCCCGCCGACGCCCCATCCCAGCACGCCGAGCCCGTTCACCATCGTGGTGTGCGAGTCGGTGCCGACCAGCGTGTCGGGCAGCGCCACCCCGTCCCGGACCTGCACGACGCGGGCCAGGTACTCGAGGTTGACCTGGTGGCAGATCCCCTTCCCGGGCGGGACCACCCGCACGCCGCCGAACCCCTGCTGGGCCCAGCGCAGCAGCGCGTATCGCTCTCCGTTGCGCTCGTACTCCCGCTCGAGGTTGAACCGATAGGCGTCGAGGGCTCCGAACCGGTCCACCTGCACAGAGTGGTCGACCACCAGGTCGGCGGGAATGATCGGGTTGGCTCGCTCGGGGTCGCCCCCGGACCTGGCGATGGCCGAGCGAAGCGCCGCGAGGTCGACGACCGCAGGCACGCCGGTGAAGTCCTGCATCAGGACCCGGGCGGGCATGAACGGGACCTCTTCCGGGGCGCCGGCGGGCCACCCGGCCAGCGCGCGCGCCACCTCGGGATCGGTCAGCCCCTGGGCGGCGCGCCGAAGCACGCCCTCCAGCAGGACCTTGATCGTGTGCGGGAGCCGGGCGAGATCCGCGCCCGTCTGGTCGGCCAGCCAGGAGAGCGAGTAGGCCTCGACGGAGCCATCCCCGAGCGGGATCGTGGTCCGCGAGGGAGCGAGTTCGCTCATGTCTCGACGATACGGGGAAACCGCGGGAACGTCTTCGACCGCGGCGGTACGGGGCTCAGCGGGGGGCGGTCGGGTCGGGCGGGGGACGAAAAAAGGTGACCCCCGTCCCCGCCGGCGCCGGGGCGTCGTCCGGCTCCTCCGGCGGCGGGCCGCCCTCGTCGACCATCCGCTCCGGCCCCACCTCCGGCGGTCCGACCGGCGGCGGCTCC
>JBBDTT010000141.1:4849-6113 GCA_040904285.1 Actinomycetota bacterium | reverse complement strand
TGGTTGGCTGGCTCGAGCCGCGCGCGCAGGGCAGGTTGTCCTGCTCCAGCGGGATCCCGCAGCTGGCCGCAGCGTTCGCGGTCATCGTGCTCCCGCTCGTCAGCGTGTTCCCCGGGGCGTGGACGACGCCGATCTGGTCGTCGTCGGCCAGCACGAACGGCACCGGCGAGCCGCTGCTCGCAAGGAACGACGGGAAGTCGCTGGAGCCGCTGGGCTGCGTCGGGTCGTTGTCGGCGGCGGAGGTCAGGACCGTCTGGCCGTTGAGCTGGCCGGCCAGGTTACGGCGCTTCAGCTCGATCCCCGACGTCGTCGCGCGGGCGGACACGGCGGTGATCTGCTCGGTCTGTCCACTCACCGCGAGGTTGGGAAGGAAGATGACCGCACGTTCGAAGTCGTCCAGTCCCCGGACGCCGTTGGGCGCGGTGTTCGGGGTGCCGGTCATGGCGATCGACCCCTGCGGGATCTGCGCGTTGCCGTACACGAAGGGCTGGCACGGGGCCGCGAATGGATGGGTGGCGGTCGAGGTGCAGCCGGACGGCGAGTAGGCGACCGTCTGGGCCATCACGCTGTCCCGGGCCCCGAACCGCTGTGGCGGCGTCCAAGCCACCACGACTGTGACCCGGTACGCGTTCAACGTCCGGTCGTTGTTGTAGTAGGTGACGTACACGTACCGCGTGTAGGACGTGGATCCGATGGTCCGGGTAGCGCGGTGAGGGTTCAGTGGCTCGACGGGCGCGTTGTCCCCTCGTGGGATACCTTCGTACGGCGCGGACGGGATGGACTGGTAGCACAGGTTACTGGTGGTCCCGCAGCCCGAGGAGGCAAGACCTTCTTCGCTGCCAAGCACGATCGTCGCGTCGCTGTTCGACAGCCCGCTCTTCAGGACATCGAACGGCAGGGCGCGGACCTGCTCCACCAGCCGGTTGGCCAGTCCCGTCGCGCCCTGGCGCTGCCGGGCCAGGGCGATGTCGGTGAACCCCACCGTGGCGGTATAGGCCAGGCTGAGCAGCGAAACGAGGATGATCCCCTGGGCCACCATGAGCTCCACCAGCGTGAAGCCGCGCTCCTCGGAGCGCAGCCGTCGGCGAAGCCATGCGACCAAGGGCGCGAACGGGTTCATGGTGTGTTGATTCTGCGCCCGGGGGCGTGCTCCCTGGTAGGGGGCGTCCGGCCGTCGGCCGTATGGGGGATTGGTGGGGACATGTCCCCCCAAGATTACGCCCGGTGACCTGCGGAAACGCGGAAGGGGCGGCCCGCTGGGCCG
>JBBDTT010000141.1:0-4839 GCA_040904285.1 Actinomycetota bacterium | reverse complement strand
CCCCCCCCTCCATGGCGCTGTGCTGCTTCCGTGCTCCTACCAGTCCTCCGCGTGCGCGTCACAGGCGGCATAGGTAACGTCGGCAAGGGCCGCGACGCCGTCGTCACGCCCGCGAACCGTACCTTCACCGCCGGCCGAGGAGTCGTCCGCGATGCAGAACGACGCACCCGACGCGCTGTCGGCCACGATCACCACCTCACCGGCTGCGGCGAGCTTGATCCACACGACGTCCTCTCCAACACCGACCAGGAGCGGGTCCCACTCGAGCGCGGGCTCGATGTCCTCACCCTGCGTCTCGTCGAACCCCGTGTACGTGTCGCCGTCGGTGAAGAACACCTTCGCCGCCACCAACGCGTTGCGCAGGTCGGACTGAGCAGCCCTGTCCTGAGCACGCCGCCTGGCTCCGAGGAAGGTCGGAAGGGCGATGGCGATCAGGATCCCGATGATCAGGACCACCACCATGAGTTCGATGAGCGTGAACCCCTCGTCCTCCCGGAGCTTGCGATTGATCTTCATGAACATATCGTTTCACCTCCCTCCGTCGTGGAGTCGGGTGAGCCGATCGCCCCGGGAACAGGGGCGCCCGGTTCACTCGCATGCCGGCAGTCTCGGACCGCTGGCATGCGAACTGTAGCCCGGCGGGTGGGGAGAATCCACCATGAATTTGGCTTACGTCACATTCCGTAGGCGCCTACCAGCCGCCCACGCACTCCGCGTGCGTGTCGACGGCCCCGTAGGCCGCGCCCTTCCCCCGGCTGAAGCCCGGGACGTTCTGCTGATCGGAGAGGCAGAAGTACGCGCCCGTGTCGCTGCGGCGGACCAACAGGAGGTCGTCCCCCGCCGAGACGGCGATCGAGACGGCCCGGGTCGGGCCGGGATCGGCCGGGCCGATCCACGCGATCGCCGGCTCGATGTCTCCGGCCGTGCCGAGGGCGCCGCCGGTGAACCCCGTGTACGTGCCGCCGTCGGTGAAGTGCACCTTGGCCGCGGCCACCGCGATCCGCAGGTCCGCCTGGGCCTGTCGGTCCCGGGCGCGATCCTGCGCTCCCAGGAAGGTGGGGAGCGCCACGGTGATGAGGATCCCGATCACCAGGACCACCACCATGAGCTCGATCATGGTGAAGCCGTGCTCGTCCGCCGTCATCGTGTTCATGCCACGTACTGTCGGCAGCGGCGCGGCCGCTCTGGAGGGGCAACGCCCGAGATCGTGGAGGATTACTGGATCAGTTCGATCAGGTTGAACATCGGCATGTACAGCGCGACGACGGCCGCGCCGACCATGCCGCCGATGACGGCGATCATGATGGGCTCGATCAGCGAGGTGAGCGCCTCGACGGTCGCGCTGATCTCGTTGTCGTAGAAGTCCGCGACCTTCTCGAGCATGGAGTCCACCGCGCCCGTCTCCTCACCAACCGCAAGCATCTGGACGAGCATCGTGGGAAACACAGCGTGGTTCTGGAGCGGCCGGGCCAGGCTCTCGCCCTGCTGCACGCTGTCCTTCACGTCGGTGATGGCCATCGAGATGAGCTCGTTGTTCACGGTCTCGGTCACGATGTCGAGGGACTGCAGGATCGGGACGCCGGCCCGCAGCAGCGCGGCCAGCGTCCGGGCGAACCTCGACAGGGCGGTCTTGTGGAACAGCGGCCCGAACACGGGCACCTTCAGCTTGATCGTGTCCCACTGACGGCGGCCGGAGTTGGTCTTCTTCCAGCGCGAGAAGACCACGCCGAACGCGATCCCCAGGCCGAGCACGATGTACCAGTAGGTCCGCAGGGCCTTGCTGGCGCCGAGGAGCAGCCGGGTGGGCAGCGGCAGGGTTCCCCCCAGGTCCGCGTAGATGCCCTCGAACTGCGGGACGATGAACAGGAGCATCGCCGCGAGGATCATGAGCACGAAGAACAGCACCACGACCGGGTAGGTCATCGCCGACTTGATCTTCTGGCGGAGGCTGACCTCGCGCTCGATCTGGTCCGCCAGACGCAGCAGGACCGAGTCCAGGACGCCGCCGGCCTCGCCGGCCTTCACCATGGCGACGAACAGCCGGTTGAAGGCCTTGGGGTGCTTGCCCAGCGCCTGCGAGAGCGACGAGCCCTGCTCCACGTCCAGGCGAACGTCGGCGATAATCTTGGCCAGCTGCTTCGACCTCGTCTGCTGCTCGAGGATGGACAGCGAGCGCAGCAGGGACAAACCCGAGTTGATCATGGTCGCGAACTGGCGGGCGAAGACCGCGAGGTCCTTGAGCTTGAAGCCCTTGCCGATCGTGAGGTCGGTCCGGATCCCGCCCGTCTTCTTGACCTCCACCGAGAGCGGCACGTAGCCCATCTCCCGGAGGCGGGTCAGGACGAGGGACTGGCTGTCCGCCACGAGCTCGCCGCTGACGAGCGCCCCCTTGCGGTCCCGGACCTTGTAGGCGAAGGTCTCAGCCACCGGCCGTCCCCCTGCCCAGGAGCCTGCTGAGCTCCTCGACGTCGTGGGCGCGCTCCTCGGCGTCCTGCAGGGTGATGTAGTTCCGCCGCACCAGCTCGGCGAGCGACGCGTCCATCGTGTGCATCCCGAACTTGGCGCCGGCCTGCATCGCCGAGTAGATCTGGTGGATCTTCGCCTCGCGGATCAGGTTGCGGACGGCCGGCGTGGCGACCATGACCTCGGTCGCGGCCACCCGGCCCACGCGGTCGGCGGTCGGTACCAGTGTCTGGGTGACCACGCCCTGGATGGTCGAGGCGAGCTGCACCCGGACCTGCTGCTGCTGCGCCGTGGGGAACACGTCGATGATCCGGTCGATGGTCTGCGGGGCGTCCTGGGTGTGCAGCGTGCACAGGACGAGGTGGCCGGTCTCGGCCGCGGTCAAGCCGGTCTGGATCGTCTCGAGGTCGCGCATCTCACCGACCAGGATGACGTCGGGGTCCTGGCGCAGGACGTGGCGCAGGGCGTTGGTGAACCCATGGGTGTCCGTCCCCACCTCGCGCTGATTGACCATCGCCCGCTTGTGGTAGTGGAGGAACTCGATCGGGTCCTCGACGGTCATGATGTGGCAGTCGCGCTCCGAGTTGATGATGTCCACCATCGCCGCGAGCGTGGTGGACTTCCCCGACCCGGTCGGTCCCGTCACGATGAGCATGCCGCGAGGAAGCCGGGCCAGCTGCTCCACGATCGGCGGCAGTCCCAGCTCCTGGACGGTCTTGATCTGGAACGGGATGAACCGGAACGCGGCCCCGAGCGCGTCGCGCTGGATGTAGACGTTGACGCGGAACCGGGCCTTGCCGGGGTGGTTGTAGGACAGGTCCAGCTCGAGGTCCTCCTCGAGCTTCTCCCGCTGCCGCTGGGTGAGGATGGCGTAGATCATCCGCCGCAGCTCGTCGGGCTGGAGCTCCGCGTACTGCTCCACCCGGAGCAGGCTGCCGTTCACCCGCAGCACCGGCGCCGTGCCCGCGGTGAGGTGGAGGTCGCTCGCGCCCCGCTCGAGACAGATGTCGAGCAGTTCGCCGATCTCGATCTGGGGCGCCTGGGTCCCCAGCGTGCGCATGCTCATGCGACCACCCGGAACACTTCCTCGATCGTCGTCAGGCCCTGCCGGGCCTTGTCGAATCCGTCATCCCGCAGCGTCAACATACCCTGCTCCACCGCCAATCTCTTGATGTCCTCCGAAGAGGAACGCGCCACGCACAGGCGTTCGACCTCCTCCGTCACGGGCATGACCTCGTACAGGCCCAGCCGGCCACGGAACCCGGTCTTTCCGCACACACCGCATCCGACGGCGCGGTACAGCTCGGTGATCTTCTCCCACTCCTCCTCGGGGAACCGAGCCTCCTGCAGCTCGATCTCTGAGGGCTGGTACGCCTCCTTGCACTTGTCGCAGAGCTTGCGGGCGAGCCGCTGGGCGACGACGCAGTCGAGGGCGCTCGACACCAGGTAAGGCTCGACCCCCATCTCGACCAGCCGGGTGACGGCCGAGGACGCGTCGTTCGTGTGGAGGCTGGACAGGACCAGGTGGCCGGTGAGCGCGGACTCGACCGCGATCATGGCGGTCTCCTTGTCCCGGATCTCACCGATGAGGATCGTGTCGGGGTCGGAGCGCAGGATCGAGCGCAGGGCCGAGGCGAACGTCAGCCCGGCCTTCATGTGGATCTGCACCTGGTTGATGCCCGGGATGCGGTACTCGACCGGGTCCTCCACCGTGATGATGTTGCGGTCGACGCTGTTGATGATGTTCAGCGTGGCGTACAGGGTGGTGGACTTGCCCGAGCCGGTGGGGCCGCACACGAGGATGGCCCCGTACGGCTTGAGGAAGGACTCCTCGTAGCGGTCGAACGACTGCGGCCCGAACCCGAGGTCCTCCAGGCGGATGAGCGCCTGGGACTTGTCCAGGATCCGCAGTACCACCTTCTCGCCGTACACCGTGGGGAGGGTGGCGACGCGGAGGTCGATCTGCTTGCCGCTCACGGTGACGCTCACGCGGCCGTCCTGGGGGATCCGGCGCTCCGCGATGTTGATGTCCGCCATGATCTTCAGGCGCGAGGACAGACCCGACTGGATGTTCTTCGGTGAGCGCATGACCTCGTGGAGGACACCGTCGATGCGGTACCGGATGCGGACGTCGCGCTCGGTGGGCTCGACGTGGATGTCCGAGGCCCGGTCGTTCACCGCCTGCGAGATCAGCAGGTTCACGAGCTTGACGATCGGGCCCTCCTCGAGGGCCGTCGCACCGGCCGTGAGCTCGGCCGCGTCGGCGTCCGCTGCGGCCTCGGCCGCCTCGGAGGCGAACTCCTCGACCGCGGCGTCCATCCGGCTGTACCGGCGGATCGCGGCCTCGACGTCGGGCGCCGCCGCCACCACCGGCGT
>JBBDTT010000140.1:0-6120 GCA_040904285.1 Actinomycetota bacterium | reverse complement strand
CTGTACGGCCCGCCGGGGTGCGGCAAGACCCTGTTGGCGAAGGCCGTGGCCGGCGAGGCGAACGTGCCGTTCTTCTTCGTGGCCGGGGCCGAGTTCGTCGAGTCGCTCGTCGGCGTCGGCGCGGCCCGGGTCCGCGACCTGTTCCAGCGGGTCCGCGCGGTGGCGCCCGCGATCGTGTTCATCGACGAGCTGGACGCCGCCGGGCGCCGGCGCGGCCACGGCGGCGGCGAGGGCGGCAGCGACGAGCGCGAGCAGACCCTGAACCAGCTCCTGGTCGAGATGGACGGCTTCGAGGTGTCCGCGGGCATCGTGGTGATCGGCGCCACCAACCGCCCGGACATCCTGGACCCGGCGCTGCTGCGGCCTGGCCGGTTCGACCGCCACATCACCGTCGAGCAGCCCGACCACGCCGGCCGGGTCGAGATCCTGCGGCTGCACGCCCGCGGCAAGCCGATGTCCGCCGAGGTCGACTTCGACTACCTGGCGAAGCGCACGCCCGGGTTCAGCGGCGCGGACCTGGCCAGCGTCATCAACGAGGGCGCCCTGCTCTCGCTGCGGATCGGCAAGCCCCGCATCGAGACCGCCGAGCTGGAGGAGGCCATCCAGCGCGTCCTGCACGGTCCGAAGAAGCGCGGGAAGCTGCTGACGCCCGAGGAGGAGCGCCGGGCGGCGTACCACGAGGCCGGCCACGCGATCGTCGCGGCGGCGATGGGCCGCGGCGAGCAGGTCCACCGGGTGTCGATCCTGGCCCGGGGAGGCGGGATCGGGCTGACCTCGCTGCAGCGAGACACCAGCGACGCCACGCTGTTCACCACCTCGCAGCTGTACGCGCGGCTGGTGACCGAGGTGGCCGGGCTGGCCAGCGAGTCCCTGGCCCTCGGGGAGATCTCGACGGGGGTGGAGCGCGACCTGGAGTCCGCGACCGAGCTGGCCCGGGACATGGTGGCCCGCTACGGGATGTCGCCGCGGCTGGGACGGACCCGGCTCCTGGCCAGCGACGCCGACCGGTACCTGGGCGCGGAGGGGGCCCTGGGGCAGATCTCCCTCGAGACGGTGGAGGCCCTGGACGAGGAGGTACGCGCGCTCATGGACCGGGCCGAGGCGGACGCGCAGAAGATCCTCCGCGGGCAGCGCAAGGTCCTGGACGACCTCGCCAAGCGGCTGGAGACCGAGGAGAGCATCGAGGGCCCGCCGCTCGAGCGGTTCCTCTCGAAGGTGCCGAACGGGCTGAAGGGGCTGGAGGCGTTCCCTACTCGGTCACGAGCGACGCGCGGAACGCGCCCTGGATCGTGACCGACCCGTCGGAGACGTCGATCCCCCCGCACACCTCCTGATCGTTCGCCACCGCCAGGGTGAGCGTCCCGCCGGGACCGAGGGTGGTGAGCGGCTGCGCGGTGCCCCCCTCGTAGAAGGTGGGCTGGAAGAACGTGTTCTGCTGGCCCTCGAAGTCGTAGGTGCCGGGCGGCGGCAGGGTCTGGTCGCGGCCGTAGACCTCGATCTCGATCGCGCGCTCGCCCGACTCGGTGTTGATGGTCTCCCCGGGCTCGAGCTGGAAGTCCGCGAACACCACCCGGTAGTAGTCGCCGTACAGCGTGTCGTCCTCGGTGCGCTCCGCGAACGAGCTCACCACGTTGAGGGTGAACGGGTCGGCGTCGCCCGTGTCGCCGCGCAGGTCGGTGGCGTCCGGGCACTCGCCGACGCCGGGCGTCGTGGCCGCGCCACCGCCCCCGTCGCCCCCGTCGCCGCCGCCGTCGCCGCAGCCGGCGACGATCAGCGAGGTCGCGAGGCACGCCAGGACCAGCCTTCGTAGCGTCATGACCGGAGGATACCCATTCCCGCATCGCTGAGAGCGCCAAACTTTCTTCGTGTCAGTTCTCATGGCCTCTGACCTGCGCAAACGCGACGCCACCAGGGGTTTTGTCTCCTTGACCCTTTGGCCTCCCGATCGCTACTGTCCGCCTCGCTCCGAGGTGCTGGAGCGGTCGAATCAGGGAACCGAATGGGACCCCCTGGGAAAGCCGTAAGGCTGACTGGGCGCACCTGCTCGTACGGTTGGGAAGGCCAACTAGCTGTGCGGGTGGGGAGGCTCGGGAAGCCCCAAAGCCCAACGAAAGGGGTCACCATAAGGAAACCAAGACGGCCGTGATGGTTCCTCGGGGCACCTGGCCCGAGGGGCTGACGGTGGCGGCGGAAGCGGATGGGGGGCTTGCTCCCCGGAAGCGGAAGCAGCGAGCCGGAGGTCCCTCGGGCCTTTTCTACGCCCCGTTTCAGGCGACCTGCGCGTCGCGTTCGGAAGGACTTCGAGTCTACGTCTGGGCGATGGCGTGGTCGCCCTCGAACCGGATGGACATCGTCTGCCTTCCGTCGAAGTAGCTCAGCCGGAACGGGATGAAGTCGATGGTCGCGTCGAAGGCGACGAGGCCACCCCGCTTCGCGTTCACGGGGACGGTGCCGCCGTCCGGGAAGAATGCGATCGGCGCCGTCGACTCCCCGGCCAAGGAGACCGCGGGATACGCGCTGCCCGAGCCCCGGGTCTCGATGGAGAAGTTGGCCAGCTTGATGATCGCCGGCCTGGCCAGCTCGTTGTAGATCTCGACGTAGAAGAAGTAGACGTCCACCCCGTTCCGCTGCCAGCTCGGGCAGTCCGACCAGTAGACGCGGATGCTGCCGATCGTATGTGTCACGCAGTCGCCGCCCGGCACAACCGTGCGGACCCGCAGGGTGAGTCGCTCACCGACGGCGGCGCCCGGCATGGCGTCCTGGACATGGACAACGAGCGGCCTCGGCGAGAGGGTTGGGGTGGGACAGCCGGGCGGGATCCAGAGCGCACCCAGGGTGGGGCAGGGGCTCGGGGAGGGAGCGGCGACCGGGGCCGGCTCGCGTGCGCCGACGAGATAGCCCGCATAGGCACCGCCGGCGAGCAGCACCACGATCACCGCGCCGATCACGATCGTGCGCAGGGACGAGCGGGCGGAGGCGTGGGCGCCGGACCTCAAGGCGGCCCGAGCATACCCCTGGTCTTCCCCTTGGTCACGGTCGGCCGGGCACCCGCCCGGGTGCGTAGGCCGTGGGGCGCTCGCCGGGGAGTGCCCCACGGCCACCCAGCCGACCGCCGTTGCCTTGGCCTTCGGCTGATCCGGGCATACTTGGTTCGATGGCGGATCACGTGTTGATGGTGGTGGACGTGCAGGAGGGGTTCACGCGCAGGGGGAACCTCGCGAGTCCGGTGTGCACGGAGGCGATCCCGCGCGTCGTGCGGCTGGTGGAGGACGCGGTGACGTCCGGGGTGCCGGTGATCTTCACGAAGGACTCGCACGTCGTGGACGACCGCGAGTTCGAGGTCTTCCCGCCCCACTGCGTCGTCGGATCGCCGGAGCACGACCTGGTCCCGGAGCTCCGTCCGTTCGAGGAAGGGGCCGCGGCGGTGATCGAGAAGCGCCGGTACTCCGCCTTCTTCGACACCGACCTGGAATCGGTGCTGCAGGGACTCGGGGTCAAGGAGGTGCAGATCGCCGGGTTCTGCACCGACATCTGCGTGCTCCACACGACCGCCGACCTCCGCAACCGGGACTACGGCGTGACCGTCCTGGCCGACGGGTGCGAGACGTTCGACGCGCCGGGACACGACCACGCCGAGGTCAACCGGTGGGCCCTCGGACACATCGAGCACATCCTGGGCGCGAAGGTGCTGGCCGGCGCCGCCGCGGAGGAGTAGCGGTGCTGGCCCGGGCGTTGCGGGCCCTGATGGTGTGGCTCACCTCGCTCCCGTTCGCGCGACGGGTGATCACCGAGTCGCCGATCGGCCGCGGCGTGGCGAGGCGGTTCGTGGCCGGCGACACCCTGGACGACGCGGTGAAGGTCGCCGGCGACCTGAACGACCGCGGGCTGGGCGCGATGCTCGACCTCCTGGGCGAGAACGTCACCAACGAGGAGCAGGCGGAGCGGGCCGCGGCCGGCTACGCCGCCGCCCTGCGCCGGATCGAGGCGACCGGTCTGGCCGACGCCAACATCTCGATCAAGCTCACGCAGCTCGGCCTGGACATCTCCGAGGAGCTGTGCCTGACCAACTGTGAGCGGGTGCTGCGGGCGGCGAACGGGACGCTCGTGATGATCGACATGGAGTCCTCGGACTACACGGAGCGGACCATCGCCATGTACGAGAAGCTCCGCGCCGGACACGACAACATCGGCATCTGCCTGCAGGCGGCCCTGCACCGCACGCCCACCGACGTCCGCCGCATCGCCGGGCCCGGCGTGCCCATCCGGCTGGCCAAGGGCGCGTACCTGGAGCCGCCGGACATCGCGATCGCGCACCCTCGCGAGGTCGCCCGGGCGTTCGCGCGCCTGGGGGCGACGATCCTGGCCCTCGGCGCCACGCTGCACGTCGCGACGCACGACCCCGGCCTGATCGCCGGCGCCCGGCGGAACGTCCTGGCCCGGGGGATCCCCCGGGAGCGCTACGAGTTCCAGATGCTGTACGGCATCCGCCGGGACCTCCAGGAGTCCTTGCGTTCGCAAGGATCGCCGGTCCGCGTGTACATCCCGTACGGCTCGGAGTGGTACCCGTACCTGACGCGGAGGCTCGTCGAGCGTCCGGCGAATGTATGGTTCTTCCTCTCCAACCTGTTCAGGCGGTGAGCAACCGATGAGCCGAAAGGTCGCCTTCCTGGGCGGCGGCAAGATGGGCGAGGCCCTGATCTCGGGGCTGCTGCGCGGCGGCGGCCGCTCGGCCGAGGAGATCATGGTCACCGTTCGCCGCGAGGAGCGGGCGCAGGAGCTCGGGGAGCGCTACGGCGTCCAGACGAGCCTGTCGAACCCCGAGGCCGCCGAGTGGGCGGACGTCCTGATGCTCTCGGTGAAGCCCCAGGACATGGAGCAGCTCCTGGAGCAGCTCGGCGGCTCGGTCACCGGCGAGAGCCTGGTCGTCTCGATCGCGGCGGGCATCCGGACCGGGTTCATCGAGAAGCGGCTCCCCGACGGCGTCCCGGTGGTCCGCGTGATGTCCAACGTCGCCGTCGCGGTCGACGAGGCCATGTCCGCCATCAGCGCGGGGACCCACGCCGAGGACAAGCACCTGGCGATCGCGGAGGAGCTGCTGACGAGCGTCGGCAAGGTCATCCGGCTGGCCGAGACCTACCAGGACGGGGTCACCGCGCTCTCGGGCTCGGGCCCCGCGTACTTCTTCCTGCTGGCCGAGGCGATGATCGACTCGGGCATCCTGCTCGGCATGCCCCGCGACGTGGCCACCGACCTGATCGTCCAGACGATGGTCGGCTCGGCGAAGATGCTCCGCGACACCGGCAAGCACCCGGTGGAGCTCCGCGAGATGGTGACCAGCCCCGGCGGGACCACGATCGTGGCCATCAAGCACCTGGAGCAGGCGGGCATCCGCGCCGCGTTCCTGAACGCGATCGACGCGGCGCGCGACCGCAGCGCCGAGCTGGCCAAGGGCGACGAGGCCGAGACCATCTAGGCTCTGCGGGCTCGCACGCATTCGTATGAAAGGACGCACACACGATGGGACGAGGTGACCGGCCGAAGGTGTCCTGGGCGCGCAAGCGCCAGCGCAAGGTGAAGGAGCGCGAGACGAAGGTCGCGGCCGCGAAGGCCGCCGAGCGCAAGAAGAAGTAACACCAGCTTGTGATACGCTGTAGTACATGACGAAGGAGCGTACCTCCCGGGTCCTGACCGTGTCGGTTCCACCGGAAACGGCGGTGGATTTCGACCGGATGGCCGAAGAAGAAGGCCGGAACAAGAGCGAGCTCTTCCGGGAGATGCTGCGGGTGTACACGGTGTGGCGTCGTACGCAGACCTTCGAATCTCTCCAGCGATACGGGGCGGCAAGGGCCCGAGAGGCGGGTGTATTCACCGAGGAGGACGTGGACCGCCTCATCCAGGAGTACCGCCAGGGTCGTTGAGGGTCGTCCTCGACACCAGCATCCTGATCTCGGCGCTGGTGTTTCCCGGCGGACCTCCGGAACGACTGCTCCGGCTGTGCCTCGAGGGCCGGATCCAGCTGGTCAGCTCGAATCCGCTGATGGACGAGCTCGCCCGCGTTCTTCAGCGCTTCGACTGGACACCCGAGGCGGTCCTGGGGGCCCTGACAACCGTGGCGATCAC
>JBBDTT010000139.1:0-6126 GCA_040904285.1 Actinomycetota bacterium | reverse complement strand
AAGACGATGTGTCGCTGCTGAAGCGGGACGCAGTCGCCGTCGACAAGAATCCTGACAGGGTCTGGGATCCTGGATTCGAGGGCGGAGAAGTTGAGGTACGACTCGCCATCGTCCGGGTCGTCTACCTCAATGCCGCACGGAGTCGGATTAGCCCAGTTGATCGGTGGCGGGCCCGGCACTCTCAGGGCAGGAGTAAGGACGGGATCGATCGGCTCCTGGCGGGCTGAACTATCGTCGCTTCCGAGCCGCGCGCAGCCGGCGCTGACAAGCGCGACGAGAGCGACACAAAGGGCCGCCCTCTGAATGAGACGGTTCTCGGATCGGAGCATCTGGATCACCTTCCCTATGGGCGAGGACAGGATTGAACCGAGTTCACGGTAGTCCTGTAGTGAGTTGCGGAAACCTCTTGCCCGTTCCAGCTCGCCACGTTGTCATCGAGGCAGGCCATATTCGACCAGTTAGTCCAAACGTTACCGCTGGTCTTTCGCTGGATGCCGACGTGGTCATCCGACATTCCCGTGTCATTCCCGCCGAAACGGCCGGTTTCCACGAGGGAGTAGCCCGTGTACCACCCGGTGTTGTCGTAGACCTTCAGGTTTCGCCAGCCGGCGCCATCCTTGCAGTCGACGTCCATGCTCCAGTCGGTCGTTCCAATCGGAAAGTGCGTCACCCTAAACTTCATATACACGCCGGGTGTCGTGTAGTTCGGGCATTTCGACCACAATGCACCGCGGGTTAGGTCGAAGTAGTCGCCGTTGACCCCACCTTCGGCGAACCAGAAGAACTGATGTTGTCCGAAGTACGTGAGGTCTTCCATCCAGCCCGCTTCCACCCAACTGGCGTTCGTGTAGTCCCACCGGATATGGGCTGTGCTGTGTGCGAGATTTCCGGGATCGCAAAACCCGTTGAGAACCCGATCCGTGATCCTGATCTCGCTCTTGGCGCCGTACTGGTAGCGGAAAGCACCACTGTAGTAGTACCCCCAGAAGATGACCTCCTCGTCAGTGCACGGAAGGGCGTGTGCCGGCGGGAATCACAAGTGCGCTGGCGATCAGGACCAGGATGAGGACTGAGCGGAGGGGCGCGGGGCGGACACTCATAGCTGGCTCCCTTCGAGGAACACGGGAAGAATCACTCCTAGCGTGCCTATTTGTCAAGAAATCGCGGTAAACCTCAGACGTATGGGCGTCTCGCCCGGTTCCCATTTCGGGCGCAGCAGACGAAGGTGGCGTTACCATCGGACGGAGGTGGCGTTACCATCGGACGGAGGTGAGCCGCATGAATGGTCGCCAACTCCTCACCGTGGCGCTCCTTGTCCTCATCCTGTCCGGGCTGACAATGGTCCTCACCATCGCGGGACCGGGCCCCTGCTCTTACGAGCGCCCCGATGACTATCCGCAACACTTGCCATACGATCCGCCCCTCGGCGGGTGCGATCTGCACCGCCTTCCCATTTGGGCCAGCATCCCGATTCTTGGCGGCGCAATGGCTCTCCTCGTACGGTCGATTGGTCTCGGCTCAGGCAAACGCAGGAGCGCGGTCGGAAACTCGCGAGGTTCACAGCTGCCGTTGACAAAGGTACTGAGGGCACACCTCACGCGCCGATGAAGGCGATGCCGGACGTGGATGTGCTCACCCGTCGTTCAATCCCGATCGAAGAGCAGGCTTGTCTCTGAGCTGCCCGCATCCCTCAGGCGGGCTCCCCGAGTATGAGCGTGCCGGAATCGCTGACCACGCGGCTTCATCTCCTACAAGTCCGTCTCGTGACCGCATCTGTGGGAATCGCTATGAGAGATGGACACACATCCCGCTGCGTGTTCGCGGCTTGCCGCTACCGGAGCCGGCCGGCCAGCTCGCGGAGGCGGCGGATGCGCTCCTCGACCGGCGGATGGGTGGAGAACAGGCTCGAGGCCCCGCCCCGGAGCCCGGCCAGCGGGTTGACGATGAACAGGTGGGCCTGCGACTCCGCCAGGCGCATCGGGACCTGTTTCGCGGTCTGCTCGAGCTTGGCCAGGGCGGAGGCGAGCGCCTCGGGGTCCCGGGACAGGTGCGCCCCCGACTCGTCCGCCTGGAACTCCCGCGAGCGGGAGATCGCCATCTGGATGATGGCCGCGGCGAGCGGGGCCAGGAACCACATCAGCAGCACGCCGAAGCCTCCCAGGGGGCTCTCCTCGTCGTCGCCGCCGCCGAACCACAGCGCCATCATCGCCAGGTACTGGATCGAGGTTCCGATGGCCGCCGCGACGGAGTTCACGAGGATGTCCCGATTCGCCACGTGAGAGAGCTCGTGGGCGAGGACACCCCGGAGCTCGCGGCGGTCCAGGATCTGCAGGATCCCCTGCGTCACGCTGACCGCGGCGTGCTCGGGGTTGCGCCCGGTGGCGAAGGCGTTCGGCTGTGCGGACTCGCTCACGTACAGCTTCGGCATGGGCATACCGTGTTCCGCGGCCAGCTCGCGGACGATCGCGTGGTACTCGGGATACTGCGCCTCGCCGGCCGGCTTCGATCGCGTCGCGCGGATGGCGATCCGGTCGCTCATCCAGTACATCGCGAAGTTGAAGCCGAGTCCCAGGACGAGGGCGAACGTCATGCCGCCCCGCCCGCCCACCAGATAGCCAACGCCCAGGAAGACGCCGGTCAGCCCGGCGATCAGGATCCAGGTCTTGGCTCGGTTCACGATCCCTCCTCCGCTCTCCAACAAGCGTATCGGCCGCGGGCGAATTGGGGGCCGGGACAAGGCAAGGGTTTCCTGCGGCCGGTACGGGGAAACCACGCTCCGGGGGGTGATCTGGGATGCGGAACTGGCTCCACCGCAACTCGCTCAGCCTGACGATGTTCGGTCTGTTCCTGCTGTTCCTGGCCGGCCAGGCGGTAGCGGGTCACCGGGAGTACAACGAGGACCAGCGAGCCCACGGCGAGCCGGCCGTCTCCCTGGCCGCGTATCTGTCGGGCCCGCACTTCGTGGAGGCCGTCTTCGAGAACTGGGAGAGCGAGTTCCTGCAGATGGGATCGTTCGTGCTGCTCACCGTCTGGCTCCGCCAGAAGGGGTCACCCGAGAGCAAGCCCCTGGAGGGCCAGGAGCCCGTCGACGCCGACCCGCGCCGGTCCCACGGGAAGGACCGGCCCTGGCCGGCTCGCCGCGGCGGCCTGATCCTGAAGGTCTACGAGAACTCGCTGTCGATCGCGCTGTTCTCGCTCTTCGCGGCGTCGTTCGCGCTGCACGCGCTCGGCGGAACGGGCACGTACAACAAGGAGCAGCTGGTCCACGGCGAGCCGACCGTGTCGGTGATCCAGTACGTAGGGACGTCTCGGTTCTGGTTCGAGTCGTTCCAGAACTGGCAAAGCGAGTTCCTGTCGGTGGGCGCGCTCGCCGTGCTGGCCATCTTCCTTCGACAGCGAGGCTCGCCGGAGTCGAAACCGGTTGCCGCCCCGAACAGCGAGACGGGAACCTGAGCTACTTCGCGACGAGCGTCGACAGCGGCGGGAAGTGTGCGAGCAGGTCGGGGAACACGCCCAGCGTCACCGTGGCCAGGGCGGCCAGACCGACGACCGCCGTGACCAGGCGGGGGCTGCGGAGCGGCTGGGCGCCCTCGACGTCGACGAACATCATCTGGCGGACGATGGCCAGGTAGTACACGACCGAGATCACCGAGTTCACGACCATCACGATCGCCAGCCAGAGCTGGTCGGCAGCCACCGCCGCGGTGAAGATCGCGACCTTCCCGAAGAACCCCGGCGAGAAGAACGGGACTCCGGCCAGCGAGACGAGGAACAGGATCATCGCGCCCGTGTGGATCGGCGCCCGGCGGGCGAGGCCGGCGAAGTCCGAGATCAGCGCTCCGGGGGCCTCGCGGGCGACGGCGGTGACGACGGCGAACGCGCCGAGGTTCATCACTGCGTAGACGAGGATGTAGAACACCGCGGCGGAGAACGCCTGCTCGTTCACCACGGGGTCCGTCCCGACCAGGGCGAACGGCAGGAGCATGTAGCCGCTCTGGGCGATGCTCGAGTACGCGAACAGCCGGACGACCTGCCGCTGCTGCAGCGCGACGAGGTTGCCGATCGTCATCGTCGCCACGGACAGGACCGCGAAGATGGGCGTCCAGAACTCGGCTTGTCCGCGGAACGCGACGAACATCAGCGACAGCAGGCCGGCGAACCCCGCGGCCTTGGACGCCACCGACAGGAACGCGGCCACCGGGATCGGTGAGCCCTCGTAGGTGTCCGGGGCCCAGAACTGGAACGGCACGGCCGAGACCTTGAACGCGAACCCCACCACGACGAACAGGATGGCGGCGAGCGCGAGGGGCGAGTCCCCGCCCGGGCCCGACAGGGCGGTTCCGATCCCCTCGAGGGTGATCGTGCCGGTGACCCCATAGACCAGGCTCATGCCGTACAGCATCACCGCGGTCGAGAGCACCCCGATCAGGAAGAACTTCAGGGCGGCCTCGTTCGACCTCGGGTCGCGCTTGCGGAACCCCGCCATCAGGAACCCCGGCGCCGAAACGAGCTCGAGGGAGATGAACAGCATGAGCAGGTCCCTCGACGACACCATGGTCAGCATCCCGAGGAACGAGGTCAGGACGAGGAAGTAGTACTCGCCCTGGTAGTAGCGGCCTTCCTGGAAGAACCGGAGCGACAGCGCCAGGACCACCAATGCCACCGCCAGGAAGAACACCTTGAACAGGACCGCGAAGTTGTCGATCACGTAGGTGCCGAACGTCACGCGATGGGTCCCGATCAGGGTCAGGGTCGCGGCGAGGGTGCCCGCCACCCCGAGGAACGAGATGGGCATCGCCCACCACTTGCGCTCGGGTGGCAGGAACAGGTCGACGGCCAGCACCAGCAGGATCGTCGCGGACAGGACGATCTCGGGTGCGATGGCGTGGTAGTCGATCGACGGCATCAGGTGAGCAGCCTCACCAACCCGGACACCGCCTCGTTCGTGACCCCGAAGACGACCCTCGGGAAGACGCCGAGGAGCAGGATCGCCGCGAGCAGGGGCGTCCAGGAGACCCATTCCTGGGTGTTCACGTCGGCCAGGGTCTTGCCCGTCCACCGGTCGGGCACCGCCCCCATGTTCACGCGCTGCAGCATCCACAGGAAGTAGCCGGCGGTCAGGATGGTCCCCACGCCGCCGAGGACCATCAGCGTGCGGAACAGGGTGAGCGACAGGCCCTCGGCCGGGCTGTACGAGGAGAACAGGGCCATGACCTCACCCCAGAACCCGGCCAGCCCGGGGAGCCCCAGCGAGGCGATGGCCGAGAACGTCAGCACCGAGGCGAGGTACGGCGCCTTCTGGAGCATGCCGCCGCCGATCTCGTCGATGTCGCGCGTGTGGTACCGCTCGTGTACCGACCCCGCCACGAAGAACAGCATGCCGGTGATCACCCCGTGGGCGACCATGTTGTAGACCGCCGCGCTGATCCCGATCTCGGTGAGCGTCGCGATCCCGAGCATGACGAAGCCCATGTGGCCCACCGAGGAGAAGGCGATGAGCCGCTTCATGTCCTTCTGCGCGAGGCACGCCAGCGCCCCGTACAGGATCGCGATCACGGCCAGGACCCCGATGTACGGGGCCCAGTCCCGGGCGGCGTCCGGGAGGAGCGGCAGCGAGATCCGCACGAAGCCGTAGGTCCCCATCTTCAGCAGGATGCCGGCCAGCAGGACCGAGCCGACGGTGGGGGCCTCGGTATGCGCGTCCGGGAGCCACGTGTGGAAGGGCCACATCGGGACCTTGATCGCGAAGCCGAGGAACAGGCCCAGGAAGATCAGGTTCTGCAGGCCGGGGGGGAACCCCGCGTTCTGCAGCTGGATGATGTCGAACGTGTGCGGGTCGGCGCGGAAGAACATCGCCAGGAAGCCGAGCAGCATGAACACGCTTCCGAAGACCGTGTACAGGAAGAACTTGATCGCGGCGTACTCGCGGTTCGGTCCGCCCCACACCCCGATAAGGAAATACATCGGGACCAGGACGAGCTCCCAGAAGACGAAGAACAGGATCAGGTCGAAGGCGACGAAGGTGCCCGCCATGCCGGTCTCGAGCAGCAGGATCAGCGCGACGAACGCCTTCGGGCGGCCCGGTTCGGGGAGCCACTTCCACGTGTAGATCGCGCACAGGAACGT
>JBBDTT010000138.1:0-6145 GCA_040904285.1 Actinomycetota bacterium | reverse complement strand
TCCGCGTCGACCTCGGCCCGGCGGGCGGACTCGTCCAGACGGGCGCTCTCCACGGCGAGGGCGAGCTGGCCGCCGAACGCGCGCAGGAGCGCGACATCGTCCTCGTCGAGCGGCGCCCGGCGGGTCTCGAGGCTTCCCTGTGCCCGGTCACCCGACCGGAGCGCGACGGCGAACGCCGGCTCCCAGCCATCGTCGTCGGGCCGCGCGGTCCGGACGAGCGGGGGGTCGTCGATGCGGATGCGGACGTCGTCCACCGCGAACGCGGTCGCCACGTCGGCGACGGTCGCCTCGATCACCCGCTCCATGGACTCGCGGGCCCGCAGCCGTGACAGCAACCCGTACAGGACGCGGGCCTGCTCCTCGCGCCGCTCGGCCCGGTCCCGCTGGGCCAGCGCCCGGGCGAGGAGCGACCCGATCAGGAAAGCGACCACCAGGAAGACGGCCAGGGCGGCGAGGTCGTCGCTCGACTCGACCCGGAACGTGTACAGCGGCGGCGTGAAGAGGTAGTTCAGGCCGAGGAAGGACAGCGCCGAGGCGAGGAACCCGGCGCGGATCCCCGCCAGCCAGGCCGCGGCCACCACGGCGAGCACGTAGAGCATGCCCGCGGTGGTCGTCGTCGCGCCCAGCGCCCATCCGAGTCCGGACGCCGCCGCCGGCATCACGACGCCGGCCAGGAGCACACGCCACAGCGACGCACGGCGTGACGCCCACCGGTCCGGATGCTGCACGAATCCACAGTGCGCCGGAGCGCGATGGCCGACAACTCGGCGCGTTCACCTTTATGGGTTCTTTACGGCGGAGGCCCGCACGTTGACGCCGTCCTGACGGGCCCGAACCCACACTCGAGGCCAGGTGGACAGACACGGGATGCGGCCGGCGGACGTCGTCAAGCGGGTGCTCCTGGGGCGCCCGCTGGCGACGGCCCGGTTGGAGCATGAGCGGCTGGGCAACCCCACCGCGCTCGCCGTGTTCGCGTCGGACAACCTGTCCTCGTGCGCCTACGCGACCGAGGAGATCCTCCGAGTGCTGGTCCCGGTGGTGGGTCTGGCGGCGTTCTCGCTCGTGGTGCCCATCTCGCTCGCGATCGTCGTCGTCCTCGCGATCCTGCTGTTCTCGTACCGCCAGACGATCAAGGCATATCCCTCCGCGGGCGGCGCGTACATCGTGACCAAGGACAACTTCGGGATCCTCCCGGCCCAGGTCGCCGCGGTGTCGCTGCTGACCGACTACGTTTTGACCGTCGCCGTCTCCGTTTCGGCCGGGATGCAGGCCCTCAGCTCGGCGGTCCCGGTCCTCCACGCCCAGCGCGTTCCGCTGGCGATCGGGTTCATCTGGCTGATCGCGTGGGGGAACCTGCGCGGCGTCCGGGAGTCCGGGCGCCTGTTCGCCGTGCCGACCTACCTGTTCATCGTGAGCATGCTGGGGATGCTGGCCTTCGGCGCCGTGCGGGCCCTCGGCGGCGACCTGCAGCCATCCACCGTGGTCCACCCCACCCACCAGGTGAGCCTCGGTACGGGCGTGGTCACCGTCTTCCTGATCCTGAAGGCATTCGCCTCGGGCGGCGCCGCGGTCACGGGTGTCGAGGCCATCTCGAACGGCGTCCCCGCCTTCCGCAAGCCGGAATGGGTCAACGCACGTCGGACGCTGATGTGGATGGGCTCGCTCCTCGGCATCATGTTCATCGGACTCTCGTTGCTGGCGTCCCACCTTCGCGTCGTCCCGGTGGAGGACGAGAGCAAGTCGGTGGTCGCCCAGATCGCCCTGGCCGTGTTCGGCGACGGACCCCTCGCCCACGCCATGTTCCTGGGGCTCCAGGCGGCCACGGTTATGATCCTGATCCTGGCGGCGAACACCTCGTTCGCGGACTTCCCGCGCCTGGCCAGCTTCCAGGCGGGCGACGCGTTCCTGCCGCGACAGTTCACGCACCGAGGACATCGCCTGGTGTTCTCCTCGGCCATCGTGGCGCTGGGCGCCGCGTCCACGGCGCTGGTGGTGGCGTTCAACGCGAGCGTGACCCAGCTGATCCCCCTGTATGCGATCGGCGTCTTCACCTCGTTCACGATGTCCCAGGCGGGCATGGCTCGCCGGCACCTCCGCCTGCGCGAGTCGGGGTGGCGAAGCGGCCTGTTGATCAACGGGGTCGGCGCGATCGTGACCGCGGTCGTCGCCGTGGTGATCGCGGTCGTGAAGTTCGGGGACGGCGCGTGGATGATCATGGTCGCCGTCCCCCTCCTGGTCGCGGTCCTCCTGCGCCTCCACCGGCAGTACGCCGACGAGGAACGCGAGCTGACCGAAGGGCTGGCGGGGGCGGAGGACGCCCCTCCGGCCCGCCTGCGTGTGACCGTGCTGATCGACGCGTGCGACTCGAAGACCCTGCACGCCGTGCAGTACGCACTCACCGTGGCGCCGCGGAACCTGGAGCTGCTGCACCTCTCGACGGATCCCGAGGAGACCGGCCGGCTGGTCGCGGCGTGGGAGGCCCTCGGGCTCCCTCGTTCCCTGCGGGTCGAGGCCTGCCCTGAGGGGAACCTGGCCGGTTGCCTGCGGTCCTACGCGGAGGAAGTCGTCGCCTCCGCAGAGGCCCTCACGCTCGTCATGCCGGGGCCGGCGCGGGTCGGCTGGCTGGAACGGATCCGACGGGGCCGGACCGGAGACGACGTCCGCGAGGCCGTGAACGGACTGGCCGGCGTGACGGTGACGGTCGTCCGTGACCACGGCGGGGAGGGGCATCCCCTGGTCGGCGCCGACGGCCGGGTGCGCGTGAGCCCCCGCGCCCGCCACGTGGTCGCGGTGTTCGTCGACCGGATCGATCGAAGCACGGTACAGGCGCTCGGCTACGCCTCGGCCCTCGACCCCGACGGCGTGCGCGCCTATCACGTGGGCGTCGACCCCGAGCGGGCCGCGGCGCTGCTCGACGCGTGGCCGCGGGTGGCGAGCCGCAGCGGGATCCCGCTCGAAGCCGTGCACTGCCCGGACCGCAACGTCGCGCGCACCGCGATCGACATCGTGGCCCGCCTGGAGGGTCCCGATACCGAGGTCAGCGTCGTCCTCCCCCGGCGGACCTATGCCCGGTGGTGGCACCGGCTCCTGCACGACCGGACGGGACGAACGCTGGCGCGAGCCCTGGCCGGACGCCCCCACGTCGACGTGGTGACGATCCCCTACCGCCTTGGGCACGCCGTGGTTCCCGCTCCGAGCCGTGGCATCGACGCCGGTCCAGAGGACCGAGCCGCGCTGACCGGGCGCCGGTTGTAGGCTGACGATCGTGCATTTCGTGATCATGGGGTGCGGCCGGGTCGGGGCCGAACTGACCGTGCAGCTGTCGAAGGCCGGTCACACCGTGGCCATCATCGACAAGCGCCGGCAGGCCTTCGAGCGCCTCCCACCCGAGTTCGAGGCCCGCACGATCGTCGGCCTCGGCTTCGACCGGGAGACCCTCGAGGAAGCGGGTATCAAGGAGGCCGACGCCTTCATCGCGGTCTCGAACGGCGACAACTCCAACATCGTCTCCGCGCGGATCGCCCGCGAGCACTACCACGTGCCGAAGGTCGTCGCCCGGATCTACGACCCCCGGCGCGCCGAGATCTACGAGCGGCTGAACATCCCCACGATCGCCACCGTCCGGTGGGCGGCGCGTCAGATCCAGTTCATCCTGTTCCACGGCAAGGAGGAGCTGCGGGAGACCCTGGCCGGAGGCAACGTCTTCCTGTTGCGGATCGAGGTTCCGCACCACCTGGTCGGCAAGCCCGTCTCCTCGATCCACCTCGATGGGGAGGTCGAGGTCGTGGGCGTGGACCGCGGCGGCGCGGGATTCATCCCGAAGGACGGCAGCACGTTCCAGCAGGGCGACGTGATGGACGTCGTCGTGGCCCGGGAGAGCATGGACAAGCTCGACGCCCAGCTCGAGCCCGTCGGGGACCATTGAGGTGAAGGTCCTCATCGCCGGAGGGGGGAACGTCGGTCGTCATCTCTCGACCGACCTGGCCGAGCGGGGTCACAGCGTGACCCTGATCGAGCAGGACGCGGCCGTGGTCGAGAAAGCACGGCTGGACGCCGGGGACGCCGTGACCCTCGTGTACGGGGACGCGTGCGAGCCGTGGGTCCTGGAGGGGGCCGAGTGCGCGAAGGCCGACGTCGTGGTGGCCGCGACCGGCGACGACGAGGACAACCTGGTCGTCTCGCTGCTGGCCAAGCAGGAGTACGCGGTGCCCCGCGTCGTGGCTCGCGTGAACCACCCCAAGAACGAGTGGCTGTTCACCGAGACGTGGGGCGTGGACGCGGCGGTGAGTCCGCCGCACGTCCTGACCGCTCTCGTCGAGGAGGCCGTGACGGTCGGCGACCTGGTGCGCCTGATGCGGCTGGAGGGCGGACAGGTCTCGCTGGTCGAGCTCACGCTGTCGGCCGACTCGCCGATCAACGGCAAGGCGCTGTACGAGCTGCGCCTGCCCCCGGACTCCGCGATCGTGGCCGTCGTGCGAAAGGGCCACGTCGTCATCCCCCAGCCCGAGACCCAGCTGGTGGCAGGCGACGAGATCATGGCCCTCAGCTCGATCGAGTCCGAGCCGATGCTCAAGCAGGTCGTTCGCGGCGAGTGAGCCCCCAGATCTGACGACCCGTCAGATCCGCCGTCGCGCGGGCCGAGCCCAGACACGTCTCGAGGAGCCGGGATGACCTCGAGCGATGCCCCCGAGAGCGGCGTCCAGTGATCTCGAACGTCGACTCACGAAAGATTGCGAGGGTGCTATATCCGCGATCGGGCGATGGCCTGGCGCGGTTGTCCAGGCGCCGCTCTCGAGGGGTGAGGCGGCCGAGCAGCCGCACCCGGCGGCTGGGGGCCGGCGCCCCGGGGACGCCGCGTCCAGGATCGGTGAGGATCGCTCCAGGCGGCTCGATCCGGGCGACATAGCACGAACGCGATATTTCCCGAGTGGGCGTTCGGGGTTCCGGGAGGGTCGAAGGTCTGCGCGACCCACCGGATCCGCACTCATTCGACCTCGAGAGCTGTAAGGGTCCCCACATGAGTCAGGGGCGCCCTCCGTCCAGTGAGCCTCACGCGAACTCGTAGCGCGGGTTGACGATCCGCCGTCCGTCGCGCGTGTCCCCCACCACGCCCTCGAGGAGCAGGCGCGATCCGAGGACGACGCCGGGGATCGAGACCCGGCCCATCCACGAGGCGGTGACCTCTCCGGTCCCGTCGGAGATCAGGGCCTCGATCGCCTGCTTTCCCTCGGCGGGGACGACCGTGATCCGTCCCACGATCCCCGCGATGCGCACCGGCTCGCGCAGGGGGACCTCACGGATGCGCGTGGTGCCGGGGATGCCCTCGGCCCACTCCAGGACCTCGTCGGCCAGGCGCTCCTCGTCGGACTCGGAGAGCCTGCGCCCGAACCGGCGGAACCATCCGCCGATCCGGCCTGGCAGACCCATCGTCGTGCGTTAGGAGCTGCGGCGCCGCGGAGACGGCGCCGCCTTGCGGGCGGCGGTCTTGCGAGCGACCGGCTTGCGAGGGACCGACTTGCGGGCCCGTACGGGAAGCGCGATGTCCTCGGCCTAGGCCTGGACCTCCTCGCCGACCGAGGGCGTCTCATCGGCCTGGACCTGCTCCACCAGGATCTCGCTCTTGCGCGACTTCGAGACGTAGATCGCGCCGGCCAGGATCGCGACGCCCCCCGCGGCGATCGAGAGCCGCGCCCCGGTGTTCGCGGCCATGCTCACCACGACCGGCGCGATGAGCAACGCCACCAGGTTCATCACCTTGATCAGCGGATTGAGGGCCGGGCCCGCGGTGTCCTTGAACGGGTCGCCGACGGTGTCGCCGATGACCGTCGCCTTGTGCGACTCCGAGCCCTTGCCGCCGTAGTTCCCCTCCTCGACGAGCTTCTTCGCGTTGTCCCACGCGCCGCCCGCGTTGGAGAGCATCACCGCGAGGAGCTGGCCGGTCAGGATGGACCCGGCCAGGAACGCACCCAGCGCCTCGGCCTTCAGGGCGAAGCCCACGACGACGGGCGTGAGGACGGCGAGCAGACCCGGGGTCATCAGCTCCCGCAGCGACGTCCGCGTGCAGATGTCGACCACGCGCCCGTAGTCCGGCTTCTCCTCGTACGTCATGATCCCGGGGTGGTCGCGGAACTGGTTCCGCACCTCG
>JBBDTT010000137.1:0-6194 GCA_040904285.1 Actinomycetota bacterium | reverse complement strand
GAGGTCGTGCGCACGCAGGACCCCGCCGAGGTCGAGGAGGTCGCCGACGTCCTGGTCGACCTCCTGTGCTTCATGGCCCTGTCGGCGACGGTCGGACGGGGCGCGCCGGCCACAACCCAACGAACGAAGGAGTGACGACATGGCATACGGATTCGCACAGACGGTGATGGCGGCGACGCCCGGCGAGGTGTTCCGGGCCGCCCGCAGACGGTTCCGGGAACACGGGTACGAGGGCGGCGGCATCCTGGCCACCCGGGGATACCTGGGCGAGCGCTTGCTGAAGCTCAACCGGGGGCGGAGCGAGGGCCGGCTGTGGGTCTGGCCTCTCGGCCCCGGGCTCTCGGTGGTCTACCTCGGCCTGGAGAACGAGGCCCCAGCCATGGGCCGGCCGCGACTCATGCGCCGGGCCGAGGACCTGCTCGAGGGGACCCGAGAGGCGGCCGGCGGGCAGCTGCCGCTGGACCTTCGGGTCGCCGCGTAGACGTCGCCGCGGCCTAACGGCGCTTGGCCGCGGACTTCCTGGCCGCCGACTTGGCCGCGGCCTTCCTGGCCGCGGGCTTGCGGGTGGCGGCCGCCTTCTTCGCGCCGCCGGATGCGGCGCTCGAACGGGCCTTGGGGAGGTCGCGGGTCGCGCGCTCCACGGCCTTGTTGAGCTCGCGGGCGGCCCCGAGCGCGGCGCGACGGGCCTCCTCCAGGCCGGACAGCCCTCGATCGAGGGCGGCCTCCAGGCGCTCCACGCGCCCGCCGAGCCGCTTGACCTTCGTCGTGATGTTGTCGGTGATCTCGTCGATGTCGCGCGTCGAGACCAGGTCGAAGGGGTCCTTCGACAGGGCGGTGTTGACCTGCTCGATGAGCCGCTCGGCCGCCTGCAGCTCGGTCAGGCGGATCTCGGCCGACGTGAGCCGTTCGGACATCTCCCACATCGGCTCCTCCATGGAGGCGCGCAGCTCGCCCATCGAGCTGTCCAACGCGTTGAGGGCCGAGCCCGTCTTCAACGTGTTCCGTTCCGAGGTCAGGCGCATCTCCTCGAAGCCCCGCTCGATCAGCTCCAGGCGCTTGAACGCGGCGGCCAGGCGCGTGCCGGGCTCGGTGAGTTCGCCGAGGGGCTTCGCCAGGTCCTCCAGCCGCTGCTCCACGAGCTCCAGGCCCTGGGCCAGCTCGGTGATCCGGCGCAGGATCTCCTCCTGCGTCGGCTCGGTGAACATCTCGGGTCGCTCCCACTCGAGGCGCAGGCCGGCGTCCTCCTCTCCGGAGGGCTCGCCCTGATCGGGCCGGCGGGTGAACAGCGACTCGATGGCGTCCCACGACTCGGTCGTCCCCGGGCGCCCGGCGGGCTCGGCCATCTCCTCGAGGGCCGGTTCGGCCGGGCTCTCGAGGGGGCGGCGTTCCGCCGGCTGGCGCATCGCCGTGGGGGCATCGAGGTCGGGCTCGATGCGAAGGTCGGCGTCGATGGCCGGTCCGGCTGCGACCGGCTCGGCCTGGGCCTCGGCCTGGGCCAGGAGCGCGGCCAGCTCGTCGCGGGCCTGATCGGCCGGGTTGGCGGGAAGGGGCGGTTCGGGCATGGAGGGGCCCGGCGGTTCCCCCACCAGGCGCGCCTCGAGCGCGTCGGCCTCGGGGTCGGGGTCGAGCACGCGGGAGTCGGTTTCGCGGTCGTTGTCGAAGAGATCTCCCAGCCCGCCACGGCCTCCGGGCGTCACGCGCCGTTGCGGCGGGGGCGGCTGGGGACGCTGGGCCTCGCGCTCGGCCGCCCGGGCCGCGCGCTCCGAGAAGCCGAGGTCCTGTTCCTCGTCCGGCTCCTCCTCGTGCGCCTCGGCCAGGTAGTCCTCGTCCGAACGCCGGCCGCGACGCCGTCCCCAGCGTGGTCCGCTGCTCATGGCGTCGATCCTACTTCGAGGCGGGGGCCCGGAACACCCCGGTCGGGGTCGTCAATGCACCTCCGGGCGGGACTCCGTGCGCGTTTCGAGGTCCTGGCGGGCCCACGCGACGGTCTCCTCGAGGCCCCGGCGGAGCTCGACGGTCGGTTCCCAACCGAGGAGCTCACGGGCGCGGGTGATGTCGGGACGGCGCCGCGAGGGGTCGTCGGGAGGACGGGGGACGTATTCGATCGGAGAGGACGAGCCGGTCAGCTCGATGATCAGCTCCGCCAGCTCCCGGACCGGGCGCTCGTCCGGATTGCCGATGTTGACCGGCCCCTCGACCTCGGACATGGCCAGCCGGTACAGGCCCTCGACCAGGTCGTCCACGTAACAGAACGACCGCGTCTGCGAGCCGTCGCCGTGGATCGTGAGCGGGTGGTCGTGCAGGGCCTGATCGACGAACGTCGGGACCGCCCGGCCCTCGCCCGGCTGCATGCGGGGACCGTAGGTGTTGAATATCCGGGCCATGCGGATCGCCGTGCCGTACGTGCGGTGATAGGCGGCGCACAGCGCTTCCGCGAAGCGCTTCCCCTCGTCGTACTGGCTCCGGGGGCCGATCGGGTTGACCCGTCCCCAGTAGCTCTCCGGCTGGGGGTGGACCTCCGGGTCGCCGTAGACCTCCGAGGTCGAGGCGAGCAGGACCCGCGCGCCCGTGGCCCGGGCCAGCTCCAGCACCTTGTACGTCCCGAAAGCGCCGACCTTCATCGTCGCGATCGGCATCCGGGCGTAGTGCAGGGGGCTGGCGGGGGACGCCAGGTGGAAGATCACCTCGGCTTCCACCTCCGGCAGGTCCTCCTCGGCCAGGTCGACGTGGACGAACCGGAACCGGGGCATCGTGAGGAAGGTCGCGATGTTGTCCGAGTGGCCCGTGGAGAGGTTGTCCATGCACACCACCGACCACCCGTCGCCGAGGAGCCGCTCCACCAGATGGGAGCCGACGAACCCGGCGCCGCCCGTGACCAGGGCGCGGCGCTCGCTCACCGTGAGCCGGTCCCCCGGACCATGACGACCGCGGTCTTCAGCAGCACCTGCACGTCCAGCCACATCGACCAGTTCGCCACGTACAGGATGTCGTACCGCACCTTGTGCTCGGCCGGCGTCTCGTAGTGGCCGAGGACCTGGGCCAGCCCGGTGATCCCCGGGCGTATCCCCTGCCGTTCACCGTAGTCGGGGACCTCCGCCAGGAACGAGGCCACGAACTCCGGGCGCTCCGGCCTCGGTCCGACCAGGCTCATGTCGCCGCGGAACACGTTGAGCAGCTGGGGGATCTCGTCCAGGCGGTGGCGGCGGAGGAACCGGCCGACGCGGGTGACGCGATCGTCGTCGATGACCGCCAGGCGGGCCTCCGCCGCGGGCTCGGCGTCGGGGGTCATCGTCCGGAACTTGAGCATGGTGAAGTCGTTCCCCCCCAGGCCGGAACGGCGCTGCCGGTGCAGGACCGGCCCGCGGCTGTCCAAGCGGATCGCGACCGCGATCCCCAGTCCGAACAGCAGCGCGAAGGGGGCCGCGACGGTCGAGATGAACAGGTCCAGCGTGCGCTTGGCGGCCCGCCGGGCCGCGGGCAGGGACTGCACGTGGAGCTCGTGCCAGGGGAGTCCGCCCAGCTCGTGGAGCTCGGACAGGCCGAGGAACGCGCCGGACTCCCCGGCGAGCATGAAGATTCGGACCCCCCGGCTCCGCGCCGCGAGGAGGAGGCGGCTGGGGGTGTGTGAGAGCTGGCCCGGGCCGGGGATGAGCATCAGGTCGTAGGGCACCTCCTCCCCGACCAGGCGCGTGGCCAGCTCCAGCGTGTCGAGGCGGTCGACGACCGCCAGCGAGGCCGTCGGCTGCAGCGCGAAATGGTCCACGATCGGCTGGCTGACCGGCTCGGGCCCCAGGACGACGGCCCGCCGCGGCGGCGCCTCGCGCAGCCGGTGCCGCAGCCGCAGGGCCTCCGCCCCGAACACCGCCAGCAGGATCGCCGGGAACGACAGGACCAGGGCCGAGCGGGGGTAGCCGATGGCTCCGAAGAAGTAGATGGCGGCCATGCTCCCGATCATCGCGGCCACCGTCGCCCGGCTGACGACGCGCAGGGCCTGTGTGAACGTGTCGTAGGGCTCCCGCTCGTACATCAGGTGATAGCCGAACGCTCCCAGGAAGATCAGCGTGACGATCGGAGCGGCCCGCACGTAGGACGATACGCGCACGAACCCGCCGGTGATCAGGAAGTTCATGGCGAACAGCACGCCGGCGACGAGGACCGCGTGCAGCGGGATGAACCACCCCGGGCTGGCCCCCCGCGTTGCGCGCGTCGTCGGGCCGGCCACGAACGGCTCGCCGGCCGGCGCCGGGACGGCGCTCATCGACCCCTCGCGCGGTGGTGGCGCCGGGGCGCTGCTGACCGCTTCACGAAATTGCGGATTCAAAGGTGAGTTTCGCACCACGATTCGTCTCCCGATCGAGCTACCTGCCTCTGAACCGGGCCTTCACGACGTGGGCAGGCCCTGAGGATACGAGGGGTGCCGCTTCCTGGCAACGACCCCGCGGCCTCGGAGGATCTCGGTCCAGAATCCCACACCCCACGCTATGTGCATGACGGCGTATACGGCGGGTAGTGCCGGGAGGGTCCCGGCCTCGTGTCGCGCCGCTCCCACGACCGAGGCGGCCACGTTCGTGAGCCCGTACGCGGCCGGGACCACGGCCGCCAGCCGGGGCCGCCACGGAGCCAGCCCGACGGACAGGGTCAGGCCGGCCACGAGCGCCGGCGCCGCGAGCTGGCGCCACCGGACCGACCCGGGATGCCGACGGAGCATCGCGGCCTTCCACCGGCCATAGCGCAGGTACTGGCCGGCCAGCTCGGGAAGGCTCTCCCGCACGCGGTACCGGCACCGCAGCCTGGGGGAGAGCAGGACCCGTCCTCCGTCCCGCAGGAGCCGGTGGTTGAGCTCGTAGTCTTCGTTCGACTCGGCGCCCTCGTCCCACCCGCCGAGGGCCTCGAGCGTCTCCCGGCGCCACGCGCCGAGGTACACCGACTCCACCTCCTCCTCGCGTTCGCTGAAGCGGAACCGCGCGTTGCCCACGCCGAAGCCCGAGGTCGTCGCGATCGCCGCGGCCCGCCCGACGACCCCCTCGCCGACCGAGCGCTGCGGCCCTCCGACGTTCGCCGCCCCCGAGGTCTCGAGGAGCTCCACGGCCGTGGACACGTAGTCCGGCTCGGGGAGCGCTCGCGCGTCCATGCGCACCACGAAGGTGCCGCGGGCCGCGGCCAGTCCGAGGTTGAGGGCCGCCGGGATGATCCGGGCGGGGTTGTCGAGCACCCGCACTCGCGGGTCCTCCGCCGCGCGGGCTTCGACGAGCTCCCGCGTGCCGTCCTCGCTCATGCCGTCGATCACGAGCACCTCGAGGCCGCCCTCGGGCGGGTCGCCGTCCAGGACGGCGTCCAGGACACCGCCCACCAGTCGGACCTCGTTGCGCACCGGCAGGACCACGCTGACCCGGGGCGCGGTCACCGTGGACGTCCCGCGCCGCGGGCCCCGAGGCGGGAGACTTCCCACAGGACCCCGGACCCGCGCCGGCCGGCCAGCCGGGCGCCGGCGGCGCGGGCCGCGAACGAGGCGGCCATCGCCGCGCGCAGGGCCCGGCGCTGAGTCGCCGGGCGGTGCAGCTCGTAGAAGCGCAGCAGGCCCCGGTACTGCCAGAGCACCACCTCGGGTGGACGCCGCCGGCTGCTGGCCCGCTCCAGGTGGATGGCCCGGCCACGGGGGATGACGTGGGAGCGGATGCCGAGCTCGGCGGCGCGCCAGCACCACTCCATCTCCTCGTGGTACAGCACGAAGCCCTCGTCGAACGGGCCCACGCGCCGCCAGGCCTCCCCCCGCACGAACAGGCACGCGCCGACCGGGTAGTCGACGACCACGGCCTCCCCCACGGGTTCGCCGAGGTGGACGCGCTCGCCCTCGGGCACCGCCGCGGGGCTCCTGCCCAGGCGATCGGCGGCCGCGACGACCCCCGTCAGCCTGGCCACCTCCTTGCCCAGGGTCGGCCAGCGGTAGGCCGTACGCACCGGCCGGCGAGCCTCGTCGACGAGCAGGGGAGTGAACACCTGGACGGCCTCGATCCTGTCCACGTGAGGAAGCAGGGGGAGCAGGCCGGGCTCGACGATCGTGTCCGGGTTCAGGAACAGCAGCCAGTCGGCGCCGCCGCCGGCCTCGACCGCGCGGTTGATCGCCGGACCGTAGCCGCGGTTCTCGGCGTGGCGGATGACGGTCGAGCCCGGCCAGGCCGCCTCCGCCGCCTCGG
>JBBDTT010000136.1:0-6217 GCA_040904285.1 Actinomycetota bacterium | reverse complement strand
TCCGCGATCGTGACCTCGCCCCGCTTGGCGTTCCACCATCGCTTGATGAGCTCGGGCGTCGTCCAGGCCCTGTAGACCAGATGCGCGGGCGCATCGAACTCCCGCGTGACCAGGATCTGCGAGTCCGTCGGGAGCGTCAGTACCGCCGTGCCGCTACTCGTCACCGCCACCATCTCCTTCCTCCTCCTTCAGCTCCTCCAGGAGCTCGTCCAGTGCCTCGAACCGCTCGGTCCACGTCTGCTGGTAGCTCGTCACCCAGTCGTGGATCGGCTTCAGCGACCGGCCGTTCAGCCGGTACATCCGTTGCCGCCCTTCCTCCCGGACCTCCACCAGGCCCACCTCCCGAAGCACCCGCAGATGCTTGGAGACCTGGGGCTGCGCCAGGCCGAGCCGCGTCACCAGGCCGTTCACGGGGAGCTCCCCGCCGGCGAGGACGTCCAGGATCTGTCGCCGCCGAGGCTCCGCAACCGCGTTGAACGCGTCCGCCGTCGTCGCCGCCCGTGCCATGCCGGCCATCATATACCCATACAGGTATATATCAAGCCGCGCTTTGAGAGGCCGAGATGCGTAGGCCGTGGGCAGAATGCCTCGATGAAGGTCCGCGACGTGATCAAGATGCTCGAGACCGGTGGCGCGCGTTACGTCGCGATCTGACCGAGCGCGGCGAGGGCCTTCGGCACGGTGTCCTTGGGCTTGACGCCGTACCAGATTTCCGCGATCTTCCCGTCCTCGTCGATCAGGAACGACGAGCGGACGATGCCCATGTACTTGCGTCCGTACATCGACTTCTCGCCCCACACGCCGTAGGCCTCGGCGACGCTGTGATCCGGATCCGACAGGAGCGGGAACCCGAGCCCGTGCTTCGCGTCGAACTTCGCCTGCCGCGCCGGTGCGTCCGGGCTGATCCCGACCGCGTCGACTCCCAGGCCGGAGAGGTCCTCGCGCGCATCACGGACGGAGCACGACTGCGCGGTGCAGCCGGTCGTCAACGCCTTCGGATAGAAGTAGACGAGGAGCTTCCGCCCCCGGAAGTCCTCCAGCCGCACGGTCCGCCCGTCCTGGTCGGGAAGCGCGAACGCCGGCGCCGCGTCGCCGCCTGAGAGCCTGGCCACACGCCGAACGATATCGGCTAGCAGGGAAGGAGTCCGGCGGCGTCCTTGGCGGCGAGGATCCTGAGGGCGGACGCGTCGGCGAGCGCGCGGAACGCGGGGTCCGCCTCCGCCCGCGAGCGGACCGCGCGGGCCATCGCACGAGCCGGACCCACGAACTTCGAGATGACCATGTTCCCGCCGGCCTCCAGGAAGTCGACGGCCCGGTCCCCCGTCGGGACGCGCGCCACCGCCTCCGCCGCGCCGACGTCGTCGGAGATCACGACCCCCTCGAAGCCGAGGGATCCCCGGAGCAGGTCCTCGATCACCGTCGGCGAGAAGACCGCCAGCCGGTCCGGATCGATCTGCGTGTACGTGGCCAGGGCGACCATCACGAATGGGACGCCGGCGGCCACCGCGTCGGCGAACGGCTCGAGGTAGGGATCGTCCGATGTGGTCTCGTCGTCGACCACGTCGGCCGTGAAGTCGGTGTTGCCGATCACCCGGCCCAGGCCGGGGAAGTGCTTTGGGCTGGTGACGACGCCCGCGTCCTGCATCCCTCGCTGGAACGCCGTGCCGTGGCTGCTCACGGTCGCGGGGTCGTGGCCGTAGCCGCGCTGCAGGACGCCGATCGGCTCGTTCTCGTCGTCGCGGCCCGGTGGGACCACGTCCATGACCGGCGCGAAGTCGAAGTTGACCCCCGCGGCCAGCAGCTCCTCGCCCCACGTGCGAGCCCGCGCCCGGAGATCGGCGGGATCGAGCCCGCCCTGCTCGACAGCGGAGGGAATGGTCGAGAAGCCCGGTCCGCGAAGCGCCTGGATCTGCCCGCCCTCCTGGTTCGCCGCGACGAGGAACCCCACCCCGGCGGTGTTCGCCTCGGTGGCGAGGGCCTGGACGGCGTCGGTCGTTTCCCGGATCGAGGCCGATCCGGCGGAGGTCGTCTCGATGAACGCGACGGAGCCGAGGTGGTCCTCGCGGATGCCCTCGACCTCGGCCGGTCCCAGGCGGTTGTCCTCGAGGCCGAACAGGAAGAGTTGCCCGACCCGTTGGTCCGCGGACATGCCGGCCAGTGTTCGTTCGGCGCAGGAGTCGGACGCCGGCGGGCTGTTCGTCGGGCCGGCGGTCACCCGCGGGGCTGCCGGAGGGGAGGGACAGGCCGCGCCGAGGACCACGAACGCGAGCAGCAGCGTGCTCACCCCACCCCGCGCCCGGCGTCCGTCACGCACGATCCATAGAGCGTGCTCCACGCCCCCGCCGTTCACACCCACGCGCCCGCCGATTTCACAAACTTAAGGAACTCCTTCACGATGCTCGCCATGAAGATCGAGAGCCCTACCTTCACCGAGGACGACTATCACGAGGTCATCGGAGGCTACTTCGAGCGGGAGCGGCGCCACCTCATCGAGCGACTGCGCGCGATCGCCGAGAAGACGGTCGACCTTGCCGCGCAGCTCGATGGGAACGACCCCTCCGCCGGAGACGACTGGAACGCCACGGAGACCCTCGCCCACGTGGCGACCACGGCCCAGTTCTTCGGCTGGGTCGTTCACGAGGTGACCCGGGGGCACGACATCGCCGCCCGGATGCTGGATCTGATGCGGCTGCGGGATCCGCTCATCGTCGACATGGTCCAGCAGTCGCCGCGGACGCTCGCCCAACAGGTCCGCGAGAGCATCGACCGCACGGTTGCGTTCCTCGAGGATGTTCCCTACGACCGGTTCCGCACCACGATCGAGTTCGCCGGCCGGGCGCTGTCGGCCGAGGACTTCACCCGGGTCTCGCTCGTGCATCACCTGGAGGATCACCTCGAGCAGATGCACGGGGCGATGGAGGACCGGACGCCGCGCTGACCGACTCGGGCGGGATGGCTTCGAACGCTACCGGGCCGGGAGCGTGACGCGCAGCGTGTGGACCTCGATGGTGAACGCGCCGTTCGAGGGGCGCGCGTACGGAGCGTCGGCGCCGACCAGCTCGAGGATCGCGGCGTGATCCTTCGCGAAGCGCCATGCGGCCGGGTGAAGCCACCAGGCGTTGGGGCCGTCCGAGGGGCGGTACGTGCCGCGCGCGACGAGGCGCTGTGACGCACCGCCCGGCGCGACGTCCCACAACCGCGCGGCGATCTGCGCGTGCTCGGCCGGCACGCCGGTGACGGTGAGGTCCGCCCACACCCGCGGCGCCCCGACGAGCGTCCACGCCGGCGCGCCCTCGGACTTCACCACGTACCGCGCGGCGCCGGGTACGGGGCCCGCCGGCGTCTCCGCGCAGACGCTGCCGGTCGCGGGGTCGATCGCCTGCGCGACGCGCGGGTCGCCGCCGAGCGAGGAGACGGTCTGCGATTCGGGGGACGCGTACCCGAGCTCGCGACGGGCCAGCCCGGCAAAGGTGGGGGCGAAGAACGGCCCGAGGGACGACTCCGAAGCCGGGCACGTGCCCACGTACGCGGTGACGCCCCGGCGCGGCGATCCTTGACCCTTCAAGTATCGATCGAACCAACCGTGGATGCGCGCGAGGAGCTCGGCCCGCTCGGCGGGCTTGTTCACGGCTCGCTGATGCCCGAAGTCGCCGAGGAACAGCGACATCGGCGTGCGCGGATACAGGCGCCGGGTCCGGTTCGCGAACCGGAGGACCTCGTCGACCGGGAACAGGTCGTCGGTGAAGCCCGAGGCCATGAACAGCGGCGGGGGCGGACGGCTCGGATCGATGAAGTACGCGGAGTGGTAGTCGCGAGCGACGCGCACGATCTCGTTCGCGAGGGGGTCGGTGTAGGGCTCGCCCGCGTCGATGCGCGCGACCCACTCGACGAAGGTGGGCTCGGGGCCCGTGCCCGGCGGCTGCAGGAAGCCCATCGGGCGGCCGGGGACGAACCGCTCCCCGACGGGCTGTCCGGGACCGATCGCGAACTGTGCGGCGAGGCCGATCCCGTTCACGAACGATCCCTTCGTGACGCCGATCGGCTCATGGGCGACGGCGGCGTCCGTGACGCCCGTCGGCGAGACCCGCCCGTTCGGCGCCGCCGCGGTGACCACGTCGCTCCACGGGATCACCGGCGCGGCCGCGGCGATCCGAAGGCGCCGGCCCGCCGGGCTCCGCCACGGGACCAGGTGGCCGTCTGGCAGCATGACGCGGTCGCGGAGCGCCGCCAGCATCAGCGTCTGCCCGCCGCCGTAGGAGTCGCCGGTAACCCCGATCCGCCCGGCCGCGGCGTACCCCCCGTCCACCAGGCGGCCGATCAGCTCCTGCGCGTCGCGCACCTCGTATCGGACGTCGGCCAGGTGGAGGTAGCCCTCGGCGCACCCCGCCGGGCTGGCCGCGCGCGACTCGGGTGTCCCGCACGACCCCCACAGCCCTCGCGCGGTGAACGTCAGCACCGCGTATCCGTCCCGCGCCCACGCGAACGCGTTGTCCGTGTACGCGGTCGACGCCGGGTCCAGGTACTCGTGCTTCGAGTTGCCGAACCCGTGGAGCTCCACGACCAGCGGGAGGTTCCGCGAGCGCGCGCTCGGAAGCGTCACCGTCGTGTCGAGCGGCACGCCGTCCCAGGTCTCGACCAGCCCCGAGCAGCGATAGACCCCCTCGGCAGGACCGCAGTCGGTCAACGCGAGCGGCGCGGCCGGGACGGCAACGCTTCCCACCGGAAGGCCGAGCACCACCGAGACCGCCAACCCGAGGGCGCTCGCTCGCCGTATCCGCGGGATCTGCACCCGGTCACCTTCGGTGGACATGCCGCCCGATCCTGTACGGGCACCCGGTCGGTCGGCGCGAGATCCCGGCCGGCGAGCACTCTCAGCAGGGGAGGCCGAAGACCTCGCAGACCGCCCCGATCGGGTCACTCGTGTAGGCGGTCCCGGTGGGGGGCTCACCCCCGGGCTCCCGCCGCCCGATCGGGACGACCGGAACCACGATGCGCGAGGGCGCGTTCGTGTCGTGATGGACGAAGAACGGGTCGAGGCCCGGTGCCGGCATCGCGTCGGCCAGGTCCGACGACGTGATGGTGAGCACCAGGCGGTTCCCCGCGTCGACGCGGTGACCGGCGATCGAGAGCGGGACGCGGACCGCTCTCGGCTCCGGCCCGAGATCCACCAGCCCGATCCGCGCGTGGGCGAACTCGAGGACCGACCCGTCGGCCTCGACCTCCGCCAGCCCGACGTGCAACTGTCCCGTCCCCGCCGAGTCCGCGTTCGAGGAGGACACGAAGATCGTGGCGACGGGCTCCCCCGTGATCTCCGCCGCTCGCTCGACCGGCTCCGTCCGGAAGACCAGGCGGACGCCGGGCACCTCGGTGGTCTGGACGCTCGGGACCAGGAATCCGACCCCGGGCACGTCGGGAGCGCTCGACACCGTGGGGAGGTTCCGAAGCTCGTCCGGCTCGCCGGCCGGTCTCGCCCCGAGCTCACCCGACGCGCCGCGCGCGAGATACAGCGTCCGAGCCCGCGTGCCGGGGATCGGCCAGGCCCGCTCCAGTCGGAACGCTCCCTCCGCCCACTCCTGCGCGATCGCGACCTTCGCCGCCCGCAACGGCGGACCGCCGGCCAGGTGGTGGCGCATCCACGCGAACAGGTCGTTGACGACGGCCAGGTTGCCGCCGACGTCTCCGTGCGCGTCGTTCGAGATCGTCAGCCGGACGTCCTTTCCGTACAGCGCGTCGCGGCGGTCGCGCGTCCGGCGATGCAGAACCTGGTACGCGGTCGTGACCAGCCGCGGGGGGACGACGCGGTCGTAGAAGCTCGTCACCGCGTAGACGGGGACGTCGATGCGGGAGAGTCGATGCGAGACGTCGAGGAGGATGCCGGGCACCCGGCTGCGCCGGCCCTCCGTGAGGCAGGGCTGCATGCCCTGCACGATCGCGGGGTTCAGCCGCGTCTCCACGGCGACCTGCGCGTCGAACCACGTGCACGTCCCGTCGTCGAGGTAGCCCATCGGGCTCTGTACCGGCACGATCGCGTCGACCCAGCGCCCGCCCGTGTCGCATGGGACCGAGGAACCGAACCGAGCCGCCCGGCCGGCGCCGCAGTTGAAGACCGCCGCCGTCCAGGCGAGCCACCCGCCCTGCGAGATGCCGTAGACGGCCGTCTTCGTCGGCCGGACCTGCTCGTGCCACCAGCGGAGGACGGCGGCCTGGTCCGCGATGT
>JBBDTT010000135.1:0-6231 GCA_040904285.1 Actinomycetota bacterium | reverse complement strand
CCCGCCGACCCCGCGGAGCCCCGGCCGCCACGCCGCCGCCGGGTCCCCCCGGCGAAGGAGGCCGAGCCCGCGGCCGATTCCCCCCCGCCGGTGGAGGAAGCGGTCACCGAGCCTCCCCGCCGCCGCGACCGCCGCCCGCCCCGCGGAGGCGATCTCCGCGTCCCGCGCGATCGCCGGACCAAGGCGCCGAGCGGATAGGCGCGTCTTCAGGGAAGGAGCTTGAACCGCCCTCCCGAGAGCGGACGCAGCGCCTCGAAGTGACGCCGGTCCAGCGTGAGTACCTCGCGCGTGCGGTACCGGTCGGCCAGCACGACGATGGACGCGTCCGCCACCCCGATCGCCCGATCGCGATAGCGCTCGACCAGGGCCGAGGCCCGAGACAGATCGTCCACCTCGAACACGGCGAGGTCGTACGCGCCTCCCGCCAGCTCCCCCAGCATCGCGACCTCCGCGTCGACGCCCACCCGCGTGGCGACCAGGGAGTCGAGCTCCGCGACGACGTACGGCGAGACGACGAGCGGCTCATCGAGCGCCTCGACGGTCCTTCGAACGTCGTCGTGCCGCGGCTCGGAGCGGTTGAAGAACGCGAGCAGCCCGCTCGTGTCCGCGATCACCGCTCGCCGAACCCCGCCAAGAGCTCCTCGGCCCGCTCCGCGAACGCATCCCCCGCGAAGATGCCCGCCCTGGGCGCCGGCCGGGTGACGGCCGCCGCGATCGCCCGGCGGATCACCTCCGCCTCGGAGATCCCCAGCCGTCGCGCCTGCCCGGCGACTCCCTCCTTCAGCTCCGTAGGCAGGTACACCGTGGTCTTGTCCATGATGTTTATATGGTACCACCGGTGGTGCCACCCAAAACGAGAAATCCACCCACCCGCGATTGGCGCCGTCCCGAAAGCGGCCCGAGGGTGGTCGAGCGGCCTTCGCAACACCGACAATGGAAGAGAGCCCTCGTCGGGCCGGTAGACAAGCTTCCCACCGCAGGTCAAACCGGGTGACTGCGGGCAGCGGGGAACGGATTTCGAGATTCCGGTAACACAACACGCGGTCTTCAAGCGATGACCGCCTCACCAACCGGTAGAGATGGGCGATCTGCTCCTGTATGTATGGGTTCGAATAAGCTCCTGCCAGGGACACTCGTGTGATGGGAGGATCCGTACAAGTCCCCTCGGCCTGCTGGGAGAGAGGGAAGGAGCCTGATCATCGGACCCCGAGTTCATGCTGGAGCGGTGCTCCTCGCCCTCGTCGCGGTGGCATGCAGCTCGCCTTCTAACAACCCGCCGGCGACCCAGGCGACCTCGTCGGTGTCGTCCCCCTCGGAGAGCCCGCCGGCGGAGGGCGTGACCGACTGTGAGACCCTCGCCACCGCCGCCGAGGTGAACACCATCGTCACTGCGGTACCCGGCCTTTCGTCCGATCTGCAGCTCTCCGAACCGGAGACCGCGACAGAGGTCGCCTCGGGCGGGCCATTCCCGGGTGTCCAGGTCACGACGTGCAACTATTCGTCGAACGCCGCGACCGTCGCCTTCTACTTCGGCCAGGGGCGAGACGCGACAACCGTCCGGACCCAGTTCGAGCAGAGCAAGCCACCAGCCGCGGCGGACGTCGCGGGCCTCGGCGACGCCGCGTGGTTCAGCTTCCAGGACCAGCTGCTCGTGATCCGGGGGACGACGTTCCTCGGCGTGGCCTTCTTGGGGGGCGGCGAAGAGTTCGGGTCCGTGGTCGCTCTGCAGGACCCGCAGGCGCTTCACGTCCCTCTGGCTACCCAGGTCTTGGACAGGATGTAACCGGCGCCCACCGAGCGGGGAGGCGTACTCACCGCCCGTCGGCGGAAGACACTTCCCGCCGCCGCGTAGCCGGCCCGATCGCCCATCCACCTGAAGCCTCCTCCAGGATGTCCAAGGTTCGGTTGCAGGCCTGGAGCGAGCCCCGAACGGCCTCTAGACTCGACTCGTGAGACCTGCGGACTTCGTGGCGCCGGGTTTTTCTGCCAGGTTTTCTGCAGGCCCCGCCCTCGTAGCTCAGTGGATAGAGCACCGGTTTCCTAAACCGGGTGTCGCAGGTCCGATTCCTGCCGAGGGCACTGGCACCCTGTTTGGTTCCGCCTGATGCGTGACACCCTGGCTTCGGGTGAGGGGTGACACGGCTTCACCTGACGCGGCGTTGGTGGACCGGGTCGACCGCGCCGAAGCGTCCGGGCCGTAGTCTTCACGGAAACGGAGCGAGAGATGTCGACCGACGCAACAGTAGGAACCATGCGCGGCTCGTGTGCCTGCGGCGCGAACACCTTCGAAGTCAAGGCGGCGGTACCGATGCAGCGGTTCTACTGCCATTGCTTGTACTGCCAGCAGTTCATGGGCAGGGCGTATACCGATGTCACCTTGGTCCGCGCGAAGAACGTCGTCGTGCAGACCGAGCACGCGACGTTCAACAACCCGAAGCTGCTGCCCCCGGGCTTCGCCCACGGGCGCGGCTCACGGTTCGGACACCCCGACCGGGGACGCTTCGCCAAGTGTGCGAGCCTCGATCGCGGTCGCTGCGACGAATGCGGGGAGCCGTTCATCGAGACCATCCGGGGATCGGCGGGAATGGTGTTCATCCCGAGCGGCAACTTCGAACGCAAGGACAAGCTGCCGCCCGTGCAGCGGCACATCTACTACCGGCTGCGCGAACAGGACGTCGCCGACGACCTGCCGAAACACCAATACTTCGCCGCCAGTCAGCTCGCGATCCTCGGCATGATCAGCCGACTCTTCCGCCGACGCTGACCAACCTGGCCGACCGGAGCGCCACCAGTTGGGTCACCGCCTGGCTCGGCGACTAACGCCGTCGACCTGTCCGATCCGAACAGCGGAGTGTCGGGAATCAGGCCCGGGAAGTCCGACTCCCAGAATCGCTCACGCGCTTCGACGTTGCGGCGCATGATCTCGACTGTGCCCTCGCTGGCGTATGGGATGGCGTATTTCTCACGGAGAAACGGTTGCCCCTTGACCCAAGACGGAACCAGACGTTCGTAGCTGAAGTGCTTCCCGGCAGAATCCGTCGCTAGCAGGGGTCAGCCGGGCTAGTCGAGCGGACCTTCACGAAGGCGACCATTCGTGCTTCATTAGGAGAGGCGTCTCGGACTCCACTCGGTGAGAAGGTGAGGCGGGCAGGCCAGTTCCGACACCTGACGATGCATCCACGGAGCTCACCGCCCTTGGTGGATGCGACCGTGCAAGAGCGGCGTGACGGCGAACTTCAGTCAGTAGGCTCGAGGACATGACGATCCAGCGGATGGACAACATCGGCATCGTTGTCGACGACCTCGCGGCTGCTATCGCGTTCTTCGTCGAACTTGGTCTGGAGCTGGAGGGCGAGGCGACAGTCGAGGGACCGTTGGTGGACCGCATCGTCGGGCTCGTCGGTGTCCGAAGCGACGTCGCCATGATGCGGACGCCGGACGGCCACGGCCGGCTCGAGCTGAGCAAGTTTCACACGCCGCCGGCTACCACCGCTCAGCCGAACGCACCGGTGAACACGCTGGGCATGGGTCGCATCATGTTCGCCGTCGACGACATCGACGCCGTCGTCGCAAGCTTGCGAGCCCGTGGCACCGAGCTCGTCGGCGAGGTGGTGCAGTACGAGGACAAATACCGGCTCTGCTACCTCCGCGGCCCCGAGGGCGTCCTCATTGCGCTCGCCGAGCAGCTCAGCTGAAGCAGCCTTGTACGGCGAACTACCGACCATCGGTCGACCGGAGCCTTTCAGTCGTCGCAAGCGTGCCTGAACCTCGGGGTTCGAATGAGTTCGGATTAGGCGCACAGCTGGCCGTCGCTTGCTTCGGTGACTAGGCGCGGACGGCGAAGACCTGCCACTCATTTGGGACTCCTTTGAGCGAGTGGGTCCCGCGATCCGCGAGACGGACGTCCGAACCGGCCACGAGATCGGCCACCGTCCTGGAGACGAGGGTCTCTCCGGGCCCGGCCAGGGCGGCGACCCGGGCGGCGACGTGGACGGCGATGCCTCCAACGTCGTTCTCTCGAAGCTCCACTTCGCCGGCGTGCAGTCCCGCTCGCATGCTGAGACCCATCGGACCCAGCGCCTCACCGATCGAGATCGCGCACCGAATGGCCCGACCCGGCGCGTCGAAGGTCGCCAGCACGCCGTCGCCCGTGGTCTTCCACAGCCGCCCCCGATTCTGCTCGATCTCCTCTCGCGCGACGGCGTCGTGCTGATCGAGCAGATCCCGCCAGCGCCGGTCCCCAAGCTCAGCGGCGCGGCCCGTGGAATCGACGAGGTCGGTGAACAACACGGTTGCGAGGACCCGGTCGAGTGGGGCGTGGCGGCGGACTCCGGTCAAGAACTCCTCGATCGCGTCGAGCGCTCTGTCCGAATCGCCGTAGGTGAGGCTGCTGTCCGCGCCCTCCAGCTCGACGAACCTGGCATCCGGGATGTGGTCCGCAAGGTAGCGTCCTTGCGCGATCGGGGTGAGTGCGTACTCACGCCGATGGAGCACCAGCGTGGGTGCGCGGATCGACGGCAGGACGTCTCGTAGGTCGAGCTCCATCATCGGACGAAGTTGCGCGGCGACCATGCGTGGGCTCGCGCTCGCTCGCATGTACTTCGCGAACCACGCTCGCGCCCGCGTGTCACCTGCCAGGCTGGGCGAGGCCGCCTCCGCAAATGCCTCCGTTCCCCAGCCGGCCTCGATCGCTCCCAGGATGGCCTCGACCGCCTCCGGGCTGAGACCTTCCGGATAGTCGTCTGCCACGAGAGTCCTCGCCGAGGTGTTCGCCAGAACGAGTGCCGTCGTGCGATCGGGATGGGTGGCAGCGAACATCATGCCCATGGGGCCCGCATCGAGGTGGGCGACGATGGCCGCCCGACTGGAGCCCGCAGCATCCATGACGACCCGGAAGTCGTCGGCCCACTCCTCCCACGTAGGGACCTCATCGGCCGGGAACGGATCCGACGCGCCATTGCCCCGGCGGTCGAACAGCACGACTCGAGCGAACGACGCGAGCCGCTTGTAAAAGCGGGCGAACGCGGGGGACTCCCACCGCACGTCGATGTGGCCGGTCGAGCCTGCTAGGGAAACCAGGTCCAAGGGTCCTTCGCCAAAGACCTGGTAGGCGATTAGGCCGGTCTCGCCACGCACGTACTTCGTCTCGGGCATACGTGAGTCTAGGTCGTCAGGTCAGCGTTGCGACCGCGTAGGAGCGACGCGTTCGGAGTGCCTTCTCGCTTTGGACAATCCCGCGGAACTCTCAGTCGAACGTCGCCGTGGAACGCCTGACGTATACCCGAGGCTCAAGCTCGGCGAACTCCGCTGAGCCGGGCCACCATCGCTTGGATCTCAGGGTTCGAATGAGTTCGGATTGCACAGACCGGGTGTCGTGTTCCGGGTGATGCTGGACGAGCCGGCGTCACCTGAGGCTTGACACGTCTTCGGGTGATCCTTGACACCTGATTCGGTTGATCCTTGACGTGTGACTCCGGCTGATGCTTGACGTCGCACCGCCAGGCCGTTGTGGCCATGGTGACGGGCGCATCGGCCAACAGCCGCCAACGATCTTCTCTAAGGACCTTCTCCTCCCATGTCACACACGGCCGGGGCTGTCTCGTCTCTTGGCTGACAGCAACTTCTGAGAAAGGAAGGCGATGGTCATGCGGGTGTTTGTGGCAGGCGGGACCGGGGCCATCGGGCGGCGGCTGGTGCCGCAGCTCGTGGCCCGGGGCCACCAGGTGACGGCTACGACGACGAGCGCGGGCAAGCTGGACCTGCTGGCGCAGCTGGGCGCGGATGGGGTCGTGATGGACGGGCTGGACGCGGTGTCGGTCGGTGAGGCGGTGGCCCAGGCCCGGCCGGACGCGATCGTGCACCAGATGACCGCGCTCACCTTCGCGCACGCCGGGAAGCCCAATTTCAGGCACCCCGAGCGGTTCGGCGCCCTCACCATCCGGCTGCGCACCGAGGGGACGGATCACCTGCTGGCCGCCGCCGAGGCGACCGGCGTCTCCCACGTCGTCGCGCAGAGCCTCGCCATGTGGCCCGCAAACCGCGAGCGCGGATTGGTGACCGAGGAGGAGCCGCTGCCGCTCCAGGAGTTGCCGGCGAAGATGCGGATCATGGCGGAGCCGCTCCACCACATCGAGGACGTGGTCGTCAAGGCCGGTGGCGCGGCACTGCGGTACGGAGGGTTCTACGGTCCCGGGGGCGGCATCGAGGACCAGATCGAGCTCGTGCGCAAGC
>JBBDTT010000134.1:0-6234 GCA_040904285.1 Actinomycetota bacterium | reverse complement strand
CGGTCACCCCCCGGTACCCGAAGACGGTTGTCGACCTCCCGGACATCGCGACGGACTCGGCCGCCACCGTCGCACCGCCCGAGGTCCCGTTCCGGGCCTCGATCGCCGCGGCCGCGTACGAGGAGGCCGGCCTCGGGCCGGAAGACCTCGACGTGGCGGAGGTGTACGACCTCTCGACCGCCCTCGAGCTCGACTGGTACGAGGACATCGGCCTGTGCAAACAGGGCGAGGCGGAGCGGCTGTTGAACGACGGGGACACCACGCTGGGGGGCCGGATCCCCGTCAACCCCAGCGGCGGGCTAGCATGCTTCGGGGAAGCCGTTCCGGCTCAGGCCCTCGCGCAGATGTGCGAGCTGACCTGGCAGCTCCGCGGGCGGGCCGAGGGGCGCCAGGTGGACGGCGCCCGGACGGGGCTCGCCGTGAACCAGGGACTGTTCGGCCACGGCTCGGCCGTGATCGTGACTCGTTAGGAGACGGATATGGAAGCCTTCATCGTCGACGCGGTGCGCACGCCGGTGGGCAAGAAGCACGGCGCGCTCGCGCAGACCCACCCGGCCGACCTGGGGGCGCACGTGCTGCGGACCCTGGTCGAGCGGACGGGCATCGAACCGGCGGCGGTGGACGACGTCATCCTCGGCTGCACCGCGGCGGTGGGGCCGCAGGCCGGCGACATCGCCCGAACCGCGTGGCTCGTCGCCGGGCTGCCCGAGTCCGTTCCCGGCGTGACGATCGACCGGCAGTGCGGCTCGTCACAGCAGGCCGTGCACTTCGCCGCACAGGCCGTCATGAGCGGGACGATGGACCTGGTCGTCGCAGGAGGGGTGGAGAACATGAGCATGGTGCCGATCGGCTCGGGCCGGGTGCTCGGCGACCAGGCCGGGATGCCCAGCCCCTTCCACGACTCCCCCGGCTGGGCTGCGCGCTACGGCGACCAGCCCGTCTCCCAGTTCCACGGCGCCGAGCTCATCGCCGAGAAGTGGGGCATCACCCGGGAGGACATGGAGGTCTTCGCCCTGGAGAGCCACCGCCGGGCCCTGGAGGCGGTCGCGGAGGGTCGGTTCAAGAGGGAGATCGCACCCTTCGGCGAGTTCACCACCGACGAGGGGCCGCGCGAGACGTCGCTCGAGAAGATGGCCTCGCTGCCCACGGTGAAGGAGTGCGAGCGGATCACCGCCGCGGTGTCCAGCCAGATCAGCGACGCGGCGTCCTGCGTGCTGGTGGCGAACGAGCGCGCGGTCGAGACCCATGGCCTGAAGCCTCGCGCCCGCGTGCATTTCATCGGGGTGCGCGGCGACGACCCCATCTACATGCTCACCGGGCCGATCTCCGCGACCTTCCACGCCCTTGAGCGGACGGGCCTGTCCATGGACGACATGGACCTGGTCGAGATCAACGAGGCCTTCGCGTCGGTGGTCCTGGCGTGGCAGCGCGAGACCGGCGCGGACATGGACCGGGTCAACGTGAACGGTGGCGCCATCGCCCTCGGGCATCCGATCGGGGCAACCGGGACGCGCCTGATGACGACGCTCCTGAACGAGCTCGAGCGCCGGGGAGGCCGCTACGGCCTGCAGACGATGTGCGAGGGCGGCGGCCAGGCCAACGTCACGATCCTCGAGCGCGTCGAGGCCTAGGGGCCGCCCGCGTGCTCCTCGGCGAGCTTCAGCAGCTCGCGCAGGGCCTCGCCGATCCCGTCGGTGACTCGGTGGATCTCCTGGAGCCGGTCGCGGCTCGCGATCGCCGAGACGTTCATCTGGTCGATGTAGCTCCACACCGTCACGTTCAGGCCGATCCCCTCGAGCACCGGGCCCACCGAGTAGAGGGCGGAGAGGCGCGCCCCCGCGATGTACAGGGGGAATTTCGGACCGGGCACGTTCGACACCACGAGGTTGATCGGCGGGCGGTGACGGCTGGCCAGTCCCGACCGGGAGTAGGTGCGCATCACCCAGGAGAAGGGCCGGGGCGGGGTGTGCTCGGCCCAGTCGGCCATGAGGTCGGCGCCCAGGATGTTGATCCGATCCTTCGCCGCGCCGGTCACGCTCGAGATCGCCTTCAGGCGCTCGACCGGGTCGTCGACGTCGGTCCGGAGCGAGGTGAACATGTTCGTCACGCGGTTCCCGCCGAGCCGCGGGTCGTCGCCCGGGCGGTCGGAGGAGACCGGCACGCCGGCGACCAGGGGCCGGTCCAACCGCTCTCCACGATCGTCCAGATAGCGCCGGAGCGAACCCGCCACGCAGGCCAGCACCACGTCGTTCAGCGAGACCCCGAACGCGCGCTTCACGGTCTTGAAGTCCTCGAGGGCGAACGTGGACGTCGCGAACACTCGCCGGCTCGTCAGCCGGCCGTTGAAGCTCGTCCGCGGCGTGTCCCGGATCGGGCGGGGCGGACGGACGTCGGCCTCGCGTTGGTGCTCCCCGAGCGCGCGGACGTTGCGGCGCGTCCGGCGCACCAGCGAGGGCAGGAGGCGGGTTCGCCGCGAACGGTCTCGAAGCGCGTCGACGATCAGGCGAAACCTCGAGGGCATCGGGTCCGGACGCCACGGTCTTTCGGGCGGGGCCGGGTCGTGCGGGTCCGGGTCCAGGCTGAGGACGTTCGCGAGCAGGGCCCCGGCGGCGACGCCGTCCGCCGCGGCATGGTGGATCTTCGCGACGAAGCACACCTCGCCGCTCTCCATGCCCTCCAGGACCCAGATCTGCCACAGGGGCCGGTCACGGCGAAGCTGGACGCTGGCGATGCGGCCGATCATGTCGTCCATCTCCCGGGCGCCTCCGGGGGCGGGCAGGTCCACGCGCACCACGTGGTGGTCCAGGTCGAACGCGCCGTCCTCGATCCACACGGGATGGTTGAGGCCGAGCGGCACCTCGACCACGCGCCGGCGGAACGGGGGCAGCAGGTGGAGGCGGCGCTCGAGCTCCTCGCGGAACCGTTGGAACGAGTAGCCGCCGGGGATCGCCGAGGGGTCCACGACGGAGATTTTCAGCGTGTGCATGTGCAGCGTCGGCGTCTCCATGTAGAGGAAGCCGGCGTCCAGCCCGGTCATGCGCTCCATCGATCCGAGTGTTGCACAGGCCGCCGGGACCCATGACCACCGCCGACGCCCTCGATCCCCGGGGGCGGCTGGACCCGGCCGCCGTCGAGGTCCTGCTCGACCGGGCCGGGCGTGACGCGGACGAGAGCGGCCTGCCGTCCTGCCAGATGGCGCTCGCCCGGAACGGCCGCCTCCTCCTGCAGGCCGCGTTCGGGGACGCGACCACGGAGAGCCGCTACCCGGTGTTCTCGATCACGAAGGCGCTGACGGCGGGCGCCGCCTGGCTCGCGATCGGGGACGGCAAGGTGGATCCGACCACGCGCGTCGTCGACCTGGTCCCGGAGTTCGGCACGAACGGGAAGGCGGCGGTCACCCTCGAGCATCTCCTCACGCACACGGCGGGCTTTCCCCGAGCCCCGATGCGGCCCCTCGAGGGCGCCGACCGTGCGGCCCGCGTGGCCCGCTTCGCCACCTGGCGTCTGGACTGGCAGCCGGGGACGCAGACCGAGTACCACCCCTCGTCGGCCGACTGGGTGGTCGCGGAGGTGGTGGAGCGCGCGACCGGGTCCAGCCTCGGGGAGGTGATCGCGACCCGCATCTGCGGACCGCTCGGCCTGTCCGGACTGCAGCTCGGAGCGGTGGACGGCGCGCTCGACGTGGCCGTGATCGGCTCGATGAGCGAGGAGACCCGGGTGGCCCTGGATCGGGTCGGGGCGGCCGCGACCCTCGCGGAGACGGGCCCCGAGCATCTCCTGCGATTCAACGATCCCCAGGTCCGCGCGGCCGGCGTGCCCGGGGCGGGCGCGATCGGCACCGCGGCGGACGTGGCTCGCTACTTCCAGGCACTGCTCCGCGACCCCGTCGGGATCTGGGAGCCCGAGGTGCTCCAGGACGCGACCGGGTTCATCCGCAACCGCATGGTCGACCCGTGGGTTCGTGTTCCGGCGAACCGGACGCTCGGTCTGCGGGTGGCGGGGGACGACGGGAACGCCGTCCTGCGCGGGTTCGGCCACGGGGTGGGACCGCGGTCTTTCGGCGCCGCGGGGGTCGGCGGCCAGGTTGCGTGGGCGGACCCGGACTCGGGCTTGTCGTTCTGTTACCTCACGAACGGACTCGACGCGGACCCGGTGCGGTCGTTCCGACGCCAGGCGTCGCTGTCGGAGCTCGCGGCGAGGTGCGTCGCCGGTTGACGAAGCCCGCCTCGCGCAGGGTCTCGTCTATGAATCGCGTGACGGTCTGCGACCACAGGAACGTGACGTGGCTTCCCTCGTACCACGCGATCCGGGGCTCGCCCCAGTGTTCCCACAGGCGGTGGGCCTGCGCGGGCGGGGCCATGCGGTCGCCCAACCCCGCGAAGATGGAGAGCCGCTCCGTCGGCACGAGCGAGGGCCTCGCGAGCGGGGAGATCACCGTGTGCACCACCTTCGCGGTCTCCCCCACGGTCCCCTTCGGGTCGACGCGCTTCCGCAGCGTCGCCGTGCTGTGGTGCTTGAACAGCTCGGGCACGTCGCAAAGCGGCGCGCCGGCCAGGGCGAACTCGAGGTCGCCCTCGATCGTGGTCAGCAGGGCCGTCACGTAGGCCCCGAGGCTCATCCCGTAGACCCCGACCCGGTCGCCCCCCTGCTGGCGGATCCATCCCAGGGCCGAGCGGATGTCGACCATCGACTGGGCCATCCCCAGGACGAAGTTCTGGAGCTGGTACGACATGAGCTCGATGCCGCCGAGACGGCTGAGCTTGCGGGGTCCGTGGATCGGCAGGATCGGAAACAGCAGGTTGAGCCCCAGCTCACGATGCAGCCGGCGGGCGCGAAAGGCGTAGAAGTCCGAGATCGGCTGGCCGGTGCCGAAGCCATGAACGCAGACGACCCACGGCCGGCTCGGGTCGCCCCGCAGGACCCAGGCGTGGGCGGTCCGGTTCGCCTCGTAGCCCAGCCATCGCTGGCGTCCCGGCTCCCCGGGGTGGGGCCGGTAGGCGCTCGGCCACGACAGGCGCTCGAACGCCAGTCCCGAGGACCATCCCCGAGCGATCACGGGCGTCGCGGGCGGGGGCGACACGTGGTAGCTGGCCGGATCGGCGACCCAGCCCCGGCGCGTGTAGAGCGCCGCCGCGCGCTCGAGCTCGCGGACGACGGTCTCGTAGTCGGCCTTGGCCGGGAACCTGCGGGGGCTCTTCATGTACCCCAGGAGGGCTTCGTCGATCGCGACCATCGCGGTCAGTGCCAGGCTCGGGCGGGGGTCGGGTGGGCGGCCGTCGACCGAAGGGACGCGCTGTCGGAGCCAGCTGCCGACCGCGAAGCGCGCGGTCTTCTGAGGAACGAAGGCGAGGCCCGCGCCGGGGAGATTGGAGATGCTCCGGCCCACGCGCCGGACGAGGCCGGGTCTGGTGGGGGGCGGCGCGGCGTCGGTCATCGGACTCCGGGAGGCTCGTAGCCAATATCTGACGGACCGTCATATCATCGCACGCGCGCCCTCGCCGGGCGCGCATCCGGCGAACGAGGCGCGGCGCGATGACCTTCAACCTGGCGGACCTCTTCGAGGCCGTGGTCGATGCGATCCCCGAGCGAACGGCCGTCGTCGTCGGCGACCGGCGCCTGACCTACCGCGAGCTCGAGGAGCGGGCGAACCGCCTCGCGGGCCACCTCGCCGCGGCCGGGGTCGGACGGGACGACCACGTCGGCCTGCAGCTCATGAACGGCACCGAGTACCTCGAAGGCGCGATGGCCGCGTTCAAGCTGCGCGCCGTGCCGGTCAACGTGAACTACCGCTACGTCGAGGGAGAGCTGAAGCATCTCTTCGACGACGCGCAGCTGGTCGCGCTGATCCACCATCGCCGGTTCGCGCCGCGCGTCGCTTCCGTCGCGCCGGCGGTGTCCTCCCTGCGCGCGTTCGTCCACGTCGAGGACGGCTCGGACGACGCCCCGGTCGAGGGGTCCGTCGAGTACGAGACGGCACTCGCCGGCGCCCCCGGGGATCGGCCACCGGGGCGGGGCCGGTCGTCAGACGACCGCTACATCGTCTACACGGGTGGGACCACCGGCCTCCCGAAGGGCGTCGTGTGGCGCCACGAGGACATCTTCAAGGCCGCGATGGGCGGCGGGGACCCGACCCAGCAGCGCAACTACGCGACCGGCCCCGAGGATCTCGCCGCGCGGGTGGCGGCCGGGCAGGGCCTGGTGTCCCTCGCGACGCCGCCGCTCATGCACTCCAGC
>JBBDTT010000133.1:0-6332 GCA_040904285.1 Actinomycetota bacterium | reverse complement strand
GCGGCCCTCGGACCGCAGGAACGCCACCGAGTCGGCGACCATGGCGGCGTTCTCCTCGAGGGTGGTCCGCAAGGTCTCCACGACGTGGAGGTCCCACGCCTTGCCCACCAGGCAGACGACGGGGGTCTCGGCCTCGAGGAGGTCCCGCAGGACCTGGCTCCGGTCGGCGGTCTCCCCCGCCTTGCGGGTCGAGCCGAAGGCCGTGAGGGTCGTGCGCCGGAGCGTCTCGCGCCGCGCCAGGCGGAAGAACTCGGTGTCGCGAGGGTTGGCCCCCGGCCACCCGCCCTCGACGTACGCCACGCCGATCGAGTCGAGCGCGTGGAGGACCTTCAGCTTGTCGTCGAGCGAGAACTGCAGGCCGGCCCGCTGCGAGCCGTCGCGCAGGGTGGTGTCGTACAGCTCGACGGGCGAACGGCCGGCGGGCTCAGGCATTCGACGCTCCCTCCAGGACGAGGTCGCCGACCTCGGAGGTGGTGAAGCCCATCTCGCCGGCGCGCATCGAGGCCATCTTGCCGACGGCCATGCGCACCCCGGCGTCGACGCGCCGGGCGGCCTCGGTCTCGCCGAGGGCCTCGAGCAGCATGCCCCCGGCGGCGATCGCGGCGATCGGGTTGATCGTGCCGAGCCCGGTGTGATCGGGCGCGGTCCCGCCGATCGGCTCGAACATCGAGACGCCGCCCGGGTCGGGGTTCAGGTTCGCCCCGGCGGCCACCCCCATCCCCCCCTGCACCGTCGCGGCCAGGTCGGTGAGGATGTCGCCGAACAGGTTCTCGGTGACCACGACGTCGAACCGGCCGGGATCCTCGATCAGGTAGACGCAGGCAGCGTCGACGTGGACGTAGGCCGTGGTCACGTCCGCGTACTGCGCGGCCACGGCCTCGAACGTCCGGCGCCACAGGTCACCCGCGTAGTTCAGGACGTTGGTCTTGTGGACGAGCGTCACGTGCCGGCGCCGGTCGGGGCGGCGGGCGTGCTCGAACGCGAACCGCACGCACCGCTCGACGCCCCGGCGGGTGTTCACGCTCTCCTGGATCGCGACCTCGCGGGGCGTGTCCTTCGCCTCGACCGAGCCGCGACCGAGATACATCCCCTCGGAGTTTTCCCGTACGAACACCAGGTCGACGTCGTCCGGGGACAGCCCGGCGACGGGCGAGGCGACTCCCGGGTACAGCTTCACGGGGCGGAGGTTCACGTACTGGTCGAGCTCGAACCGGATCCGCAGCAGCACCTCCCGCTCGAGGATTCCCGGCGGCACGTCGGCGTGTCCGATGGCTCCCAGGTAGATGCCGTCGAGCGTGCGGAGCTCCTCGAGGACCGAGTCGGGGAGCGTCTCCTTCGTCAGGAGGTATCGCTCGCCGCCCACGTCGTAGGTGACGGTCTCGAGCTCGAACCCGTCGGCGAGGCCGTTCAGCACCTTCAGGCCCTCGCGGATGACCTCGGGCCCGGTCCCGTCGCCGGGGATGACGCCGATGCGGTGGGTCCTCAATCGAGCCGCCAGTCCGCCTGGACGGGCTCGTCGGCCGAGACCCCGACCGACACCTCGCCTCCCGCGTCCAGGCTCCGCTTGACCCACGGCATCAGGCCGCCGGCGTCGAGGATCTCCTTCATGAACGACGGCAGCGGGGTGGCCGCGTGACTGCGCCCCCGAGCCACGTTCTCGACCACACCCGCCGCCAGGTCCACTCTAAACACCTGGCCCGATTCGGCGCCATCGGTGATCCCCTCGCACTCGACGATGGGCAGGCCGACGTTGATCGCGTTGCGGTAGAAGATCCGCGCGAACGACTCCGCGACGATGCAGGCGATCCCCGACGCCTTGATCGCGATGGGGGCGTGCTCCCGGCTGGAGCCGCTGCCGAAGTTCCGCCCGGCCACGATGACGTCGCCGAACCGGCACCGCTTCACGAAGTCCGGGTCCAGGTCCTCCAGGCAGTGGGCCGCGAGCTCGGCCGGGTCGATCGTCGTCAGGTAGCGGGCGGGGATGATGACGTCGGTGTCGACGTTGTCGCCGTAGACGTGCGCGGGCCCCTCGATGACGTCGGTCACACCAGCTCACCCACCGTGTTGAGCCGGGGGGCCTCGACGCCGATCTCGTCCGGGTGGGACAGCCGGCCGAGCACCGCGGTCGCGGCGGCCACCGCGGGGTTGACCAGGTAGACCTTCGCGGTCTTGTCGCCCATGCGGCCGACATAGTTGCGGTTCGAGGTGGACACGCAGACCTCGTCCGGCCCGAGGACGCCCATGTGCCCGCCCAGGCAGGGTCCGCACGTCGGCGTCGAGACCGTCGCGCCGGCCTCGGCGAATACGTCCAGCAGTCCCTCCCGGTTGGCCTGCTTCCAGATCTCCTGGGTCGCCGGGATGACCATCAGGCGGACCCGCGGGTCGGCCTTGCGGCCCCGGAGGATGTGCGCCGCGATCCGCAGGTCCTCCATCTTCGCGTTGGTGCACGAGCCGATGAAGACCTGGTCCACCTTCACGCGCTCGGCCGTGGAGACGGGCTGGGACTTCGAGGGCAGCGACGGCAGCGAGACCTGCGGCTCCAGCGCGCTGACGTCCACGGTGTGCGTCGCGGCGTACTCGGCGTCCGGGTCGGAGTCGTACACGTAGTAGTCCGTGAACCGCCGGTGGAGCTCCTGGCGCTGCTTCACGTAGTCGAGCGTGATCTGGTCGGGGACCACGATCCCTGACTTCGCGCCGGCCTCGATCGCCATGTTCGTCAGCGTGAAGCGGGAGTCCATCGAGAGGTGACCGAGGGCCGGGCCGGTGTGCTCCATCGCCTGGTACGAGCAGCCCTCGTCGCCGACCAGGCCGATCACCGACAGGATCAGGTCCTTGCCGATCACCCATGGGTTCGGGACGCCCTCGTAGACGAACCGGACCGACTCCGGCACGCGCAGCCAGATCTTGCCGGTGGCCAGCACCGCCGCGAGGTCCGTCGAGCCGACGCCCGTCGAGAACGCGCCCAGCGCCCCGTAGGTGCACGAGTGGGAGTCGGCCCCGATGATCACGTGCCCGGGCAGGGCCAGCGCCTGCTCCGGGAGCAGGATGTGCTCGATGCCGCCCCGGCCGAGCTCGAAGTAGTGCTCGATCCCCTGCTCGTACGCGAACTCGCGCATCGTCATGCCGAGCTTCGCGGACGCGATGTCCTTGGCCGGCGAGAAGTGGCTGGGGACCAGCGCCACCTTGGCGGGGTCCCACACGTTCTCGATGCCCAGCTCGCGGTACCGCGCGATCGCCACCGGCGCGGTGACGTCGTTGCCCATGGCCAGGTCGACCTTCGCCATGATCAGGTCGCCGGGGCGGACGACCTCGTTCCCGCTGGCCCGCGCGAGGATCTTCTCGGTGATCGTCTGCCCGGGCATCAGGCGGGGACCTCCTCGGCGGCGGTGACCGGCTCGAGGGACAGGTAGCGGTTGATCGCGGAGAGATAGGCGCGGGCGCTGGCCTCGACCACGTCGGAGCTGACGCCCCGCCCGGTCACCAGCCGTCCTTCCACGTCGAGCTGGATGACCACGTCGCCGAGGGCGTCCGAACCCCCGGTCACGCTCGACACGTTGAAGTTCACCAGACGGGCCTCGACGCCTGTGGCCCGGGCGATGGCGCCGCACGCGGCGTCGATCATCCCGTCCCCGAGCGCCGAGTCCTCGAACGTCTCGCCGTCCCGGAGAAGGCGGACCGTCGCCGTCGGCGACAGGTGGGTTCCCCCGGTGACCGCGAGCGACTCGATGGTGTAGCCGCCGCGGTCCGAGGTCCCCAGCTCCTCGGCCACGATCGCCTGGAGGTCGGCGTCGGTCAGCTGGATCTTGCGGTCGGCCAGGTCCTTGAACCGCGCGAACGCCCGGTCGAGCGCGTCCCGGTCGAGCTCGAGGCCGAGCTTCGACAGCGCGTCGGAGAACGCATGGCGCCCGGAGTGCTTGCCGAGGACGATGCGCGAGCCCTCGAGGCCGATCTCGGACGGGTCCATGATCTCGTAGGTCGCCCGGTTCATGAGCACGCCGTGCTGGTGGATGCCCGACTCGTGGGCGAACGCGTTGGCACCGACCACGGCCTTGTTCGGCTGGACCACGTAGCCGGTCAGCAGGCTCACCAGCCGCGAGGTCCGGGCGATCTCCTTCAGGTTCAGGTTGTGCGACAGGCCCAGGCTCTGGCCGCGCGTCGCGACGATCATCGCGACCTCCTCGAGCGAGCAGTTGCCCGCGCGCTCGCCGATGCCGTTGACCGCGACCTCGACCTGGCGGGCGCCGTTCATCACGCCGGCCATGGAGTTCGCGACGGCCAGCCCGAGGTCGTTGTGGCAGTGCACGCTGATGGTCACGTGCTCCGGCAGGGCCTCGCGGACGGTGCGGACCAGCTCGCCGAACTCGTGGGGCAGGGCGTACCCCACCGTGTCCGGCACGTTGATCGTGGTCGCGCCCGCCTCGACGGCAACCCGGAACACCTCCAGCATGAAGTCGAGCTCGGTCCGCGTGGCGTCCTGGGCCGAGAACTCGACGTCCTCGGTGTAGCCGGCCGCCCGCTCGACGGTCTCCCGGGTCAGCCGGAGCACCTCCTCGTGGCTCATCTTCAGCATCGAGGTCATGTGCACGTCGCTGGTCGAGACGAACAGGTGGAGGCGCCCCTTGGGGGCGGCCTTGATCGCCTCCCAACCCCGGTCGACGTCCTCGGGGTTGGTGCGGCACAGCGCCGCGATGACCGGGCCCTTCACCGACTCGGCGATGCGCGCGACGGCCTCGAAGTCACCGGTCGACGACGCCGGGAACCCGGCCTCGATCAGGTCCACGCCCAACCGGGCGAGGTGTTCGGCGATCTCGACCTTCTCGGCGCCGGACAGGGCGATGCCGGGCGCCTGCTCCCCGTCGCGCAGGGTCGTGTCGAGGAACCGGACTACGTCACTTGGCCCGTCAGGCATTGTCGCCACCGCCCGACTGCTGGGCCTGGGCGCGGGCGGAGCCAAGCCACGGCATCATCGCGCGGAGCTTCCGGCCGACGTCCTCGATCCGGTGGCCGGCTTCGTCGGCGCGCATCTGCTTGAACCGCGGGTAGCCCGCCTTCGCCTCGGCCACCCACTCCTCGGCGAACGCGCCCGAGCGGATGTCCTCGAGGATCTGCCCCATCTCCTTGCGCGTGGCCTCGTCGACCACCCGCGGTCCCCGCGTGTAGTCGCCGTACTCGGCCGTGTCGCTCACCGAGTAGCGCATGAACTCGAATCCCCCCTCGTAGAGGAGGTCGACGATCAGCTTGAGCTCGTGGAGGCACTCGAAGTACGCGATCTCGGGCTGGTAGCCGGCATCGACGAGCGTGTCGAACGCCGCCTTGACGAGCGCGCTCGTGCCGCCGCACAGCACGGCCTGCTCGCCGAACAGGTCGGTCTCGGTCTCCTCGGCGAACGTGGTCTCGATCACGGCGGCCCGGCCCGCGCCGATCCCGCTCGCATACGCGAGCACCCGCTGGGTGGCCGTACCGGATGGGTCGCGGTGCACCGCGTACAGCGACGGCGTGCCGATGCCCTCCGTGTAGGTCCGCCGGACCAGGTGCCCCGGGCCCTTCGGCGCGACCATGCCGACGTCCACACCCTCCGGCGGGTCGATCTGCCCGAAGTGGATGTTGAACCCATGCGCGAACATGAGCAGGTTGCCGGGCTGCAGCCCGTCGCGAACGTCGGACTCGTAGACCTCGCGCTGCGTCGTGTCCGGCAGCAGCATCATCACCACGTCCGACTCCGCCGCCCCCTCCGCGATCGGCTTGACGTCGACGCCCGCGGCCTCGCACTTCGACACCGACGCCGAGCCTTCTCGCAGCCCCACGCGAACGTCCACTCCCGAGTCCCGAAGGTTCAGCGCATGCGCGTGCCCCTGCGACCCGTACCCCAGGACGGCCACCTTCTGCCCGTCCAGGGCGCTCCGATCGATGTCCGCGTCGTACAAGACGTTCGCCATTCGGGATTCTTCCTTTCTTCAGTGCGCAGGGGCGGCGACGTGGTGGAGCGGGGGTTGGGTGGGGACTGGCCCGCGGAACCACGTCGCCGCACCACCCCCTCGATCCGACAGGGACAGGTTCCAGAGACTCATGCCGACTCCGTCTTGATCGATCGAAGGCGGCGGTCCTTGAGCCCATCCTCGCCGCGAGCGAGGGCGACGCGGCCGGTGCGGACCATCTCGATCACGCCGAACGGCCGCAGGAGCTCGTACAGGGCCTCCACCTTCTCCGACGTCCCCGTTGCCTCGATGGTCAGGGCGTCGTGGGCGACGTCGAGGATGCGGGCACGGAAGATCTGGGCAATCTCGATGATCCTCGGCCGGTCGCCGTTCGTCGCCTTGACCTTGATCAGCGCG